>CAYPXV010000009.1:0-28210 GCA_964414925.1 uncultured Clostridium sp.
CTTATCCATGCCGTATGCAAGTGCGGCAGCGGTGGGTTCATTGATTATACGCAGTACGTTAAGACCTGCGATTTTACCTGCGTCTTTGGTTGCCTGACGCTGGCTGTCGCTGAAGTAAGCAGGGACGGTGATAACGGCATCCGTAACCTTTTCGCCCAGATAAGCTTCGGCATCGCTCTTCAATTTCTGAAGAATCATTGCGGAAATTTCCTGGGGAGTATAGCTCTTGCCTTCGATGGTGCGGCGATAATCGCTACCCATTTCACGCTTGATTGAGCTGACAGTATTGTCGGGATTTGTAATAGCCTGACGTTTTGCGACGCTGCCTACGAGACGCTCGCCGTTTTTGAATGCGACTACCGAAGGGGTGGTACGAGAACCTTCGGGATTTGCGATAACGACGGGTTCACCGCCTTCGAGAACTGCAACACATGAATTTGTTGTACCGAGATCGATACCGATAATTTTAGACATAATTTTAAACCTCCAATGGTGAATTTTTATTTTAAGTTTTATTTTTTTCGAGTGAAGCCGAGCTTATCGTCATTCACTCCTAGGGTGAATTTCGTCAAGATTTAACCTTGACCATAGCATGGCGAATTATCTTACCTTTAACGATGTATCCTTTTTGAAGTACCGCCGTAATGGTTCCGCTTTCGCCCTCTCCTTCTTCATCCAGGATAACGGCATCATGAAGATTGGGATCGAACTTACCTTCCGTTGAAATTTCTTCCAGACCCAATTTATTCAACGTTTCGGTCAATTGCTTATAGATTTGTTCCGTTCCCTTCGCAAAAGAGCTTTCATCCGAATTTTGCACGGCTCTTTCGAAATTATCAAGCACGGGAAGCAGTTGCTTTATTACCTCTCTCACACCGTCATCATGGCTGTCGGTTCGCAAGCTTGCATTTCTTTTTCTGTAGTTATTAAACTCCGCCTGGATACGCTGCGCATCCGAAATTGCGGTATCCATGGCTTGCTTCATGGCTGTTACCTCGCTGCGAAGTTTATCGAGTTCCTCCTTGCTCAACGTAATTTCCTCACAGGGTTGCTGTGCGTCGGTTTCGGGTTCGACATTTTCGTCATTCTGCTCATCGACTATAGCATCCATAACGTTTTCTTCCGTACCGTCGGGCACGGGTTTCTTTGTGGTTTTCTCCTTAGCCATCATAACCTCCTAAATTATTCCTTCTCCTTGAACATAGTGCTTAAAACATCGCTCAAGCTTTCGCTCATACATTTAAGCACCGCAACGACCTTACCGTAGTCCATTCTGGTAGGTCCGATAACACCCATTGAACCCACTCTCTCACCGCCGACATTATAGCTCACGGTGATAAGCGAACAGTCTTTAAGTTCCGGGTTATCGTTTTCGTTTCCGATTCTGACTGTCAATTCAAGTCCGTCATCGGTTGTAAGCACCTTTTTTATATAGTCACCGGACTCGACCGCCTTCAAAAAGGACTGTGCTTTTGAAACATCCGCATATTCGGGATAGTCAAGCATATTGACCGCTCCGACAACCTCAACATCCTGTTTTTCGATATCACGGCTTATGCTTGAAAGCATTTTTCCTATTTCTTCCGCCTGCTCGCCTATTTCCTCCTGTAACATCGGAAGGAGAATCTTTCGAATATCTTCCATCTTATAGCCGACAAGGCGGTTATTCATCAAAGCGGTAATCTTTTCAAGATGCTCCTGCGTAATTCCCTTTGGAACATCGAGCATTGAATTCATGGTTGAACCCGAATTGGTCACTATAACCGCCAACGCACTGCCCTCCGTCACGGAAATCAAGCTTATCTGCTTAAGCCTTGCCTTTTTCATTTGAGGTGTCAACACTACCGACGTGTATTTTGTTATTCCCGATAACATTCTGGCGGTCTGCTTTATAACCTCGCCTACCTCACTCACCCTCGTATTCAGATGAGAACGTATGTACTCGGTTTCATCCTCGGTAAGCTTTGCGCTGTCCATTATAGCATTCACATAGAGTCTGTATGCTTTTTCGTTGGGAACTCGCCCGGCACTTGTATGCGGCTGTTCCAGAAAGCCAAGCTCCGTAAGATCGCTCATCTCGTTCCTGATCGTTGCGGCGGAAAGCTCTATGCCGTCACGTTTTGATAATGTTCTGGAACCGACCGGCGATGCCGTCAATATATAGTCATCCACTATCGCTTCCAGAATTCGCATTTTGCGCACGTCCAATAGCTGTGTCATTTGTTTCGGTTCCTTTCATTTGTTTGTTAGCACTCAACACCTTTGAGTGCTAACACATAGTATGATACACTTTTCGAATCTTAATGTCAAGCATTTTTTGGTGTTTATCACGAATATATTTTTGTTCCCATCATTTGTGCTATAATAAAGTGAACAAACAGGGAAAAGGAAGAAGCAAATGAATATAAAGGGCTTGCAAAAGGTAACTCTGCTCGACTACCCCGGGAAGGTAGCGTGTACAATTTTCACATACGGCTGCAATTTCAGATGTCCGTTTTGCCAGAATTCCGAGTTGGTATTAAGCGAATATGCAGGGGATTACATAAATGAAGAGGAAATATTTGCGTATTTAAAAAAGAGACAGGGGCTGCTGGACGGGGTATGTATATCGGGAGGAGAACCGACACTACAGCCCGACCTTGAAAGGTTTATAACCAAGATAAAGGGTATGGATTATCGAGTCAAGCTTGACACCAACGGCTACAGACCGAGCGTGATACAAAATCTTATCGACAAATCGCTTATCGATTACATAGCGATGGACATAAAATCATCGCCTCGGCGATACGAATTTGTTTGCGGTGTAGAAGGCATAAATTTTGAAACGATTAACGAAAGCATTAATTTAATTCGTTCAAGCGGAATAGAGCATGAATTTAGGACAACGATTGTAAACGAGCTTCATTCGAAGGAAGATTTTGAATCGATAGGACGACTTCTTGTGGGCGAAAAGAAATATTTTCTTCAAATGTTCACGGATTCCGGTGAAATACTGTGTTCGGGGCTGACAGCACCAAGCGAAGAAAGTATGCATGAATATCTGTATGAAGTACGCAAATTTATTCCCGAAGCACGGCTTAGGGGGATTGAGGAATAAAAAAAGAGAGACGAGGCATAGATATGAGCCTTGTCTCTTTGATTTTCGGTAATTATCAGAATTTAGCCATAACGGCATTAAGGTCATAGAGTTTATCATCGAAGGTATCGTTAGCAGTCACCGCCTGAGCAAGGGGAACGCTGACGATTTTATTATGCTTTATGCCGACGGCATAACCGCCCTTATCCTCCGCAAGAAGTTCAACCGCACGCAGACCGAGCCTTGCTGCAAGAACCCTGTCAAATGCCGAGGGGTTTCCGCCTCTTTGGATGTAGCCGAGGGTTGTACCTTTAATTTCGATATCGGTTCTTTCCCTTATGAAGTTGCAGAAGTCCTCCGCTTTACCCGCACCTTCGGCGATAAGAACGATGCTTGTGAGCTGTCCTCTGAGTTTATTTGCCATAAGGATATTAGCGGCGTCCTCCCACGGCATAGGACGTTCGGGCACAAGGATGAGGTCGGCGGCACCGCTGACACCTGCCCACAGAGCGATATCACCGCAGCGTCTGCCCATTACCTCAATAACACCTACACGGTCATGGGCACGCATTGTATCGCGGATTTTATAAATTTCGTTCATAACGTTGTTTGCGGCGGTATCGAAACCTATCGTAAAGTCGGTATAGCCCATATCATTATCGATTGTGCCGGGCACACCGATAATTTTAACACCGTATTTGGACAGGTCATCCGCACCTCTGAAGCTGCCGTCACCGCCGATAACTATCAAGCCCTCTATTCCGTAAGCATTGATAACGTTGAGAGCTTTTTTAATTCCCTCCTCGCTGCGAAATTCTTCACTTCGAGCCGTGCGCAGAATCGTTCCGCCCTTGTGCATTTTGTTTTCAACTGCGGAATGGGTAAGGTAATCGACTTTTCCTTCAATAAGACCTTTAAAGCCGTGATAGATACCCATGACCTGCATATCCATATTGAAGCCTGTTTTAAAAATCGCACGAATACAAGCATTCATGCCCGGCGTATCGCCGCCGCTTGTAAGCACACCTATTCTTTTCATAATTGTTCCTTTCCTATTTCCTGTTTACCGAGGCTCAACGCAACGTTTTTTTCGCCCAAGATTCCGACGAGCGATGCCATAAGCTCGGGATTGGCATTGATCCAAAGTTCCTTTGGAGCAAGGTACTTTTTCCCAGACTCACTATCCGCAAAGATCACCTGAATACTTCCCGGATATTTTCGAAGCATCTGCATGACATTATGTTTGAGTGAGATTGTGCTGCGGTTAAAATTTAAACCGAGTACAAATTTTTGACCCTTGAACAACGGGAAAACTTCATCAACTATAATTGAATTATCTCTTTCATCTTTTATTGAAAGTCTGCCTTTAACAATGACCTTACTGTCATTTTTAAGCAGAGATGTATACCTGTTGTAAACCGACGGAAAAGCCACAAGTTCAACCGAGCCTGTCATATCCTCAAGTTTGCAGTACGCCATAACTCCCGAGCCCGATTTCACGGCTCTTGTTCTCAACTCATCTATAAGACCGCCGAGCATTATCTTTTCGCCGTCGTGCAGACCGTCTCGCAAATCATCCGCATCGAAAGCATCTCTGCATGAGCAGCCCAGGCAGTTAAGTTCATGTTCGAATTTTGTCAACGGATGTCCGCTTATAAAGATACCGATAACATCACGTTCCATATTAAGCAGTGTTTCAAGAGCGAACTCTATCTTCATTTCGGGCAAGTCAACGGGGGCGGTACTTGCATTATCCATTGCCGAACCCATATCGAACAGGGAGAGCTGACCCGATTCTATTCGTTTTCTTTCGGCAGCCGCACCGCTCATTTGCTGTTCGAATGTTGAAAGAAGGTACATTCTTGTCACGCCCAGGCTGTCAAAGCACCCTGCCTTGATCAAGCTTTCGACGAGTCTTTTATTTACGGAGTCCGCACGTCTTAAAAAGTTTGTAAAGTCCGTAAATGCACCGTTTGCCTCACGCTCACGCAATAGCTGCGTTGTTGCGGATTCTCCGACATTTTTAATGGCGGCAAGACCGAATCTGATAGAACCGTTTTCAACGCTGAAGCGAACCTTGCTTTTATTTATATCGGGTGGCAGAACCGCAATGCCCTTTTTCTGAGCGTAGTAGATATAACCTACAATCTTATCCGTATCGCTCAAATAGCTGTTCATGATAGCCGTCAGAAACTCCACGGGATAAAGTAGTTTCAAAAGGGCTGTTCGGTATGCCACAACGGCATAGCAGGCAGCATGAGCTTTATTGAAAGCGTATGAAGCGAAAGCAGTCATTTCATCGAAGATATGCTCTGCGACATCGACGTTAATGCCCCTTCTCAACGCACCGTCAACCAGTATTTTACCGTCCTGTTCGATACCGTTTATGAAATTGGTTCTTTCCTGCTCCATAACATCGTGCTTTTTCTTACTCATTGCACGGCGTATAAGGTCACTTCTCCCGAGGGAATAGCCTGCCAGATCCCTGACAATCTGCATTACCTGTTCCTGATAGACCATACAGCCGTAGGTAGTATCGAGTATGGGTTTAAGAAGTTCGGTTTCGTATGTTATCGAGGTTTTATTATGTTTACCTTCCAGGTATCGAGGGATCTGATCCATGGGACCGGGACGAAAAAGTGAAATACCCGCAATGATATCTTCAAAGCAGTCGGGTTTCATTTGCATCATGAACTGCGTCATGCCGCCCGATTCGAGCTGAAATACACCCGTTGTATCGCCTGAGCAGATCATGTCATAAACCCTCTTATCGTCATAAGCACAGGCGGAGAAATCGGGGGGAGTCAATCCCCTTTCCTTAACAAACTCACATGTATCCTTAATTACGGTAAGCGTTCTCAAACCCAGAAAGTCCATTTTAAGCATACCGAGTTCTTCGAGTTCCGTCCATGTATACTGGGTTGTAATCAGATCATCGTTTTTCTGAAGCGGAACAAGCTCCATGGTCGGAAGTGAAGAAATGACGACACCTGCGGCATGGGTAGAGGTATTCCTGGGTAAACCTTCGAGTTTCATTGAAAGATCGATAAGTCTTTTAACATTTTCATCCGAACTGTAAATTAATTTCAATTCGGGTACTTGTTCCAAAGCAGCGGTGAGGGTGATATCAACCGTTTTGGGAATAAGCTTTGCGACCGTATCAACATCCTGATATGAAAACCTCAAAACTCTGCCGACATCCCTGACTACGGCACGTGCAGCCATAGTGCCGAAAGTTACAATCTGGCACACCCTATCCCTTCCGTATTTATTTCTGACATACTCGATAACCTCGGGGCGACGCTCATATTCGAGATCAACATCGAAGTCGGGCATACTGACTCGTTCGGGATTCAGAAATCGTTCAAACAGGAGGTTGTATCTTATGGGGTCTATATCGGTAATACCTATTGAGTAAGCGACAATGCTTGCCGCACCGCTTCCGCGTCCCGGACCTACGGCAATGCCCCGAGATTTAGCGAACCTGATGAAGTCCCAAACGATCAGGTAGTAATCGACAAAACCCATTTTTTCTATAACGGAGAGCTCATAGTTAAGCCTATCCCAATGATTCTGTGAAGGTTCACCATAGCGTTTTACCAAGCCGTCACGAGAAATTTTCCTCAGATATTCGACATTATCCGAAACACCCTCCATAGTGAAGGCGGGAAGTTTACGTTGACCGAACTGTATGGTGACGTTACATTTGTCCGCAACCGACTGCGTATTATAGACCGCCTGTTCATAACCGAACATTGACTTGAGCATTTCATCTTCGCTTTTAAGGTAAAACTCATCTGCCGACATCTTCATTCTGTTGGTATCATCGACATACCTACCCGTTTGAACGCAAAGGAGAACATCCTGTGCTTCGGCATCTTCTTTTCTTACATAGTGAATATCATTGGTTGCGACGGTTTTGATATCAAGCGATTCAGCAAGCTCGGCAAGTTTCGGCAATACAACAAGCTGTTCGGGCAGACCGTGATTTTGCAGTTCGATGTAATAATCATCGCCGAAAACGGACTTATACCACTGTGCCTGTTTCTTAGCTTCATCGTATCTGTTTTGCAAAAGAAGCTGGGGCAATTCGCCTGCGATACAGGCTGAAAGGCAAATAAGACCTTCATGATATTTTTGAAGTAAATCCTTATCGATTCTGGGCTTATAATAGAATCCGTCAATAAAGGCGACGGAGGACAGTTTATGAAGGTTACTGTATCCTACGTCGTTTTTAGCCAAAAGAATGAGGTGGTTATTTTCACGTTGACCTGTTTTATCGTGAAGTGAGGCAGGGGCGACATAGGCTTCCATGCCGATAATGGGCTTGATATTATTTTTAAGGCAAGCCTTATAGAAAGCAATAACGCCGTACATATTGCCGTGATCGGTAATTGCTATGCTGTTCATGCCCAGTTGTTTTGCTCTCTCGACAAGTTCATTTACCCTTGCCGCACCGTCCAACAGGCTATATTCGGTATGCACATGTAAGTGAGTAAACGCCATATCAACACTCCCTCTCCATTATTCCTACTCTTTTATTTATTTCTTATCTCATCCGCCATCTGCGAAAGCTTATTGAGCCTGTAATTCACGGCGGATTTTCCTATACCTATTTCGGCAGCCAATTCGGAAAGATTCATTTCGTAATTATTCAATCTGGCTTCCGCAACAACTTTAAGTTGATCGGGAATAGCATCAAAGCCTATGGAGGAAATTATCAATTTAATATCTTCCGCCTGTCTTATAGCTGTTCTTGCAGCCCTATCGATATTTGCATTTATGCAGTTAACGCCCCTATTTGCCTCATTATTGGCTTGCTTCAGTATTCGCATATCGGCAATTTCGAGCATAGCATTGGAAGCACCCAAAAGTGCAAACAAATCCTCAAGACTTTCTCCCGCTTTCACATAGAGAATCTCTGCATTTTTGCGTTTTGATATTTTACAGTTGATTCCAAATCCACGCAGCAAATCATAACTGAACGCACAGAGGTCGGAATTTTTCAAAACGAACTCGGAATGAAAAGCCTTATGCGGCTCTGTTGCCGTACCGCAGGCAAGGAACAGTCCTTTAAGGAAAGCCTTTTTTTGTGTTTCGGTAATCACAATTTCTTCGGGCATGTGCATACTGTAGCACGGCTCATTATTTTCATCCAGGCTCATATAACCCATTGTAACAAGAAAATCGGTCAGGTTATCGCCATAGAGATACATTTCATGATAAACCGCATTAAGTCTTTCCTGTTCGACGATATTAATGGCAAATTCCATACCGAAATAGCGATAGGCAAGCTTAGCGATGTACAAAATTGCCGCTTCACATTCACTTATGAAATGGACAGACCATTTTTTCATGCTTGCGGCATAGGTCAAAGTACCGATACTTAGTGTAAATGCGGAAACGATAGCGGCGGCATCGCCCTTACGCCTGATTCTGTTTTCGGTAATTTCCTGTTTAATGTCGGTTGAAAAGCTCATTTACTCACCAAGCCGAATCTTTCTTTGATATCGTCCGCTTCATTTATCAAATCCCTGTGTTCGATTATGACGGGGTATTTGTCCGACATAAGCCTATGCAGTTCCTCCGCCATGGCGACCGACCTGTGTCTTCCGCCGGTACAACCGAAAGCGACCATTATGCGTCTTTTACCTGCGGCGGTAAACGATGGGATAAGGGTATCGAGCATATCGGAAATTTGCCGAATATGAATCTGCGATTCGGGACTTGAAAAAACATAATTACGAACAGCCTCGTCCTTCCCCGAAAGATCTCTTAGCTCGTCCACGTAGAAGGGGTTGGGGGTATAGCGAACATCGAAAACGAAATCGGCATTTTGGGGTATTCCCCTTTTAAAACCGAAGCTTGAGATAATAAGTCTGAACGGCAGAACATCGCCGCCATCTTTTAGAATACTTTCAATCGTCTTTGACAATTCTCTCGGGCGCATATTTGTTGTATCAATAAGATACTTGGCACGCTCTCTAAGCGGAGCTAAAATATGATGTTCCTTTTCAATACCCTTACTGATATCATCATCCAGGGGATGTCTGCGTCTTGTTTCGATGTATCTGTTGGTCAACACATAATCTTCACATTCGAGAAATAGCAAATCATACGAATAATCGAGTGAATCGAGTTCATTGAAGGTTTTCAGCGGGTCATAGCCGAAAAGGGATTCACGACTGTCAATGACGAGTGCTACACGGTTAATCCCACCGTTTTGGCACAAATCGAGGTATTGTTTAACAAGCTGGCACGGAATATTATCCGCACAGACATATCCGAAATCCTCCAGGACGCTCAAAGCGGTTGACTTGCCCGCACCCGACAGACCCGTTACTATCAAGATATACATACTTGTCCATCCCTCCGATTTATCGTCGATTAGCCGACAGGCAATCATCGGTTACGATTTTTATTTCGGGTTCTAACATTACACCGAATTTATCGTAAACCGTTTCTTTCACATGATTAATAATTTCAATAACATCGTCAAAGCAAGCACCGCCGCGATTGACGATAAAGCCCGCATGTTTTTCGCTGACGGCAGCACCGCCGACGGTGAAGCCTTTAAGACCTGCTTCATCTATAAGCTGAGCGGCAAAATGACCTATGGGACGTTTAAAAGCACTGCCTGCGGAGGGCAAATTAAGCGGCTGCTTTTCGATTCTTTTTTTGTTATATTCATTCATTTTATCCTTAGCCGTACCGTCATCGGGCATTAACTCGAACTTACCGCCGATAACAATGCTATCGGGGAAAGCAAATGCCGAGTAGCGATAATCAAGCTCGTCCGATAGGACTTGATGTTCCGTAATCGTATCATTTTTGAGCAATGTAACGGTTTTAAGTATCTGTTTTATTTCACCGCCGTATGCGCCTGCATTCATGGCTATTGCACCGCCGACGGAACCCGGTATACCTGCTGCCCATTCCATACCCATAAGTCCGTTTGCAATGCTTGTTTTTGCCGTCATACAAAGCAGAGCGCCGGCATCGGCATACATGATATTACCGTCAAACGAAACATTTGACATACGTTCGCCGAGCCTAATAAACATAGCATCGATGGGTTTATCCTGAACCAGAAGATTGCTGGCATTACCGATAACGAAATAAGGGTAGTCGGCATCGTGAGCAAGCTTAATAAGCAATTGAAGTTCCTCACCGTTTTGGGGTTCGGCAACAAGAGCTACATTGCCTCCGATTTTAAAACTCGTAAAGCTTGCTGCCGGCTTATCATAACGGAAATAAACATTGGCAGCGGAAGAAGTAATATAATTAATTTTAGCGTTGCTATTCATAAATCCTCTTAACTCAAATCGATTTAAAGATATTTTACCTTTAAAGGGGGAACTTGTAAACACCGTTTGCATAATTACGGGAGAAAATTCCCGAATGAATTTCTTTCACGCAAATTAGCATATGCAGACTCCAAAAACAACTGTTCGTATTTTAACTCGGCATCGTGAGATAGCGGCAACAGACCTATTTCGCACAAAGTCTTTTGAGTTTTTTTATTTTGGAGAACGGAAAAAAGTTCAAAGATATAGTTCAATTTATTCTCGTCACAGTTTTTATTAATGCCGAGGAACTGAACCAAATCGGTTTTTCCGTCAAAGGGAATCAATTCAAAGTGATTGATTTTTTGCGAAGCAGCCAAACGCATAAATTCTCCCACCGTATGCACATCACCCATACAGCAGGCGGTCTTTCCCTTTTTGAAATCATCCGCAGTATTTAAGCGTGCTGTTTCTTCGGTCAGTTCATCCGATGTTATCTTGTCCGGATAGTAAATAATAAATTCACACGAGGCTGCAAACGGTACGGCATAGACGACGGAATTATTTTCTCCGAGCGATAAATCGACAAGTTTATCGAATGCACTTCTCTCATCTTCGGAAAGAGGGTGTAGATAGGTTTCATCTACAAAGCCCTTTGGAAAGCTGATAGCATCGGGAAATTCACCGTTTTGAATAAGCTGTAAAGCATCATCAAGCGAAAGAGCGGTAACATCGAAATAGACCTTAAAATGATTTTTCTCTACGGAAGCTGCTGCATTTTTAATGACATTACCGAGGCTGCCGATATAGGGTTTAAATTTTACCACATGCCAAACGGTAATGATACCGCTGAAATTTTCTTTTTTATGTTCAAGCCACTGTTCAAAGGGATTTTGAGCTAATTTATCGTCAACATAATCGGGCAAGAACAGAACGAACAGCAATATAGTGGGAATGAGTATAATAGCAATAACCTTTTCGAATTTTCTCATAACACACTATATGCTGTTACATTACAATCATTCCAGAAAACCGTCAAATAACGGAGTGAAAACGGAATTTGCGGACGACGAGCCCTGTATCAAAAGGTTGGAAAAACCGAGTGAAACAGCATAATCGACCGCACGGTCATATTCTCTTTTCAACAGTTTACGGTCAAGCGGCGGTTTCATACCGGGAATCGGAGTGTACTGACGCATCAGGGAGATATCAATATCGAGAGGAAAATTATCCGCAATAAAATCGAGTACACGTCGTGTTTCATCGATAGATCCCGGTAAAACGAGATGTCTTATAATAATTCCCGATACGGCAATACCGTTTTCATTGGTTTTTAGCTTGCCGCATTGTCTGAACATTTCCTTTATTGCTGCGGAGGCAAAGGAGAAATAATCACCTCTTGAGCTGTAAGCAAGGCTCAATTCGGAGGAAACATATTTTAAGTCGGGAAGATAGATATCCACAAGTCCTTCCAATCGAGAAACAGACTCGACCGTTTCATAGGCATTGGTATTATAGACTATGGGGATATGAAGTCCCGATCTTCTGGCAATCGGAATTGATTTTTTCAATAATTTCAAATGCGGAGTCGGGGTAACGAGATTGATGTTATGTGCCCCGAGGCTCTGCAATCTGAGCATTGTATCGGCAAGTTCCGCAGCATCCATGGGTACGCCCTTAATCGAGGCGGAAATATCCTTATTCTGACAAAAGCAGCAGGCGAGATTACAACCTGAGAAAAAAATCGCACCGCTTCCGCAAGTACCCGAGATAGTAGGTTCTTCATAAAAATGTCTTGCGGCTCTTGCTACAAAGGCGGTGGTATAAGGGTCTCTGTCGCCTATTGCGTTTGTTGTACCGACTCCGCAAGCACCGCATGAGACGGCTCTGTCCGCACCGCAAGACAGGGGGCAGACAGTACAATATTTATCCGAATCAATCATTGTCAAGAGCCTCTCCGTCGGTCTTTTCGCCGCAGACGGTGAAGTTAAGATAAATCATTCCGTCGGCATAATCCGCCCATATTCTTTCGCCCATAAGGCTCAATACCTCCGTTGCGATCGAAAGTCCGATACCTGTACCTTCACCCGTGTGCGCTCTGTCGGTTTTGAAGAAGCGGTCAAAGATATGCGACAGATCTTCCGAATTCATATCCGACGCCCTATTGCTGACGGTGATAGTATAGCGATTATCATCGGAATCAAAGGTCATATTTACATGGACGTCCGAATTTTCATCGCCGTGTTTTATGGCATTATCGATAAGGACAACGAGAACCTGTTCAACTCTGTCTTCGTTTGTAAAGGAGATGTACTCATTTTCTTCAACATCGAGCCAGATATGCTTATCTTTTTCTTCGGCAGCCTTGGTAAGTCTGTCAACCACGCTAAAGAGGGTCTCATACAAGTCAACATTCATCATAGGAACAGCGACAGCACCGCTTTGCAGGCGGGACAATTCAAGTAAATCATTAACGAGACGTGAAAGTCTTATCGTCTCACGCTGAATGTAACCGTAATAACGCATCTTATCGGCATCGGTAGTAACCATACCGTCCGCAAGAGCGTCGGCAAGGCTTCTTATTGAAGCAAGAGGAGTTCTCAGTTCATGGCTGACATTTGCCACATACTCTTTTCTTGTACGTTCAAGTCTTTCATTTTCGGTGATATCACGCAGCAAAACAACGACGCCGCAATTCTCGTTTCCGTCATTGAGAAGGCTGGCGGAGCAGCGAATTATCTTTTCGCCGACAGTTATATTCTCCTGTGAAACCCGAGCGGTTTCAAGGGCGGACAGTATACATCTTACGACAGCCGAATAATTATCGAGTGAAGCAATTTTATCATCGGATTTACCGCCCAATAATTGAGCGGCGATGGAATTATTCAGTTCTATAACACCCTCGTTATTTGTTGAAATAATGCCTTCGCCTATGCCGTCGATAACGGTTTTAAGTCTGTTTTTCTCAATAGTAAGGTTGTCGATGGTTTTCTGAAGGTTATCGGCAAGCGTATTAAACGACCTTGCAAGTCTTATAGTTTCGCTTGTGCCTTTTTCTTCCGCACGAACGGACAAATCGCCCGACGCCATTTTAAGTGCTACCTCTGCGGTATCCTTAACGGGGTTGGTGATTTTTCTTACAAAGAAATAAACTGGAACAATCAAGGCAACGGCGCAGAGCAGACAAATCAGAAGCAAGTCAAAGGTTTGCTTATCCATCATATCTTTAATTTCGGCAACGGGAGTTATGATGAAAGCGGCGCCTACAATTTGCCCTGCATCATTAACGGCAGGAACGCCGACAAGAACGCCCAGTTCGGTTGATGAAAGGCTGACACGTTCGCCCGAAATGACCTTATCGAAATATTTTTTAACAAGGGTTTGTCCCTCGTCATATTCCTGTATTTGATTGTTGACCGTAAGTCCGTTTCCTTCTATATCCAGTGCATAGATTTTGGAGCCGGAAACCGACAAACCCCTAACGAATAGGGTTCTGTTGAGTTTGGAATGATCAAAATTATTTTCAAAAGCATTTACGATTTCATCTGCGACCATTTCCGCACGCGGCAGAAGCTCATCTGCTTTTTGCTGAACATACACTCCCTTGCTTACAATATTCAATAAAACCGCGCTGAAAGCGATAAGCAAGACGAGAATGAGTGAAACAACCAGTATTATGCTTTTAAACAGACTTGTTTTTTTCATGGAAGGAAACCTCTTAAAAGAACTGCGGCATCCGAACGGATGCCGCAGTGTAATAAACGGACTTTTCTGCGGCAATAAGCCACCAAGTTATCTGTATTTAGACAATATACTTTCGGCAGCGCCGAGGGGTTCGGGTTTTACGGGTTCGGGCTTACCTGAATCTATCAATTCAAATCGATAACCCACACCGTAAACGGTCTGAATCTTCCAACCTCTGGGACCTGCGGGGAAAATCTTTTGACGGATACGCTTTATCTGAGTATCGACGGCTCTGTCGTCGCCGAAATACTCATAGCCCCAAACGGTGGACAAAATCTTTTCACGAGTAAAGACCTTACCGGGGTTTGAAGCAAGAAGCTGCAATATTTCAGCCTCTTTAGGCGTAAGATTAAGTCTCTTACCGCCTATTCTGACGTCGTAGTTATTGATATTAAGCTCAAGATTTCCATGACGAATCATCTGAACGGGCTCTCTATCCTGGGTATTGAACCTTCTAAGCACAGCCTTAATTCTGGCTATGACCTCACGGGTACTGAAGGGCTTTACGATATAGTCATCCGCACCGAGTTCCAAGCCCAAAATTCTGTCAATTTCCACCGACTTTGCGGTGAGCATAATTATGGGAATGTTGCTTGTTTGCCTAATCTCCTTACAAACTTCCATACCGTTCTTTTTAGGCATCATAATATCAAGGATTATGAGATCAGGCTTTTTGTTTTTAAACTCATTAAGTGCCTGTTCGCCATCATATGCCGATATGCACTCAAAGCCATCATTTTTGAGATACGCACTAAGGGTTTCATGAATGATGTGCTGATCGTCGCAAATTAATATTTGTTGTTTTCCGGCCATTTACATACCTCCTTTTGTTCTCTGCATATGAATTATATTACTTTTTTTTCATTCTTTCAAGCCTTTTTTTTATTTTCCCAATAGGTTTACCCCTTTTGCCATAATTATGCTCTATTTTATTTTTTACCGGTCACATTCTCATCTCTGTGTGAATTTTGACTTGCTTATAAATAGCCCGGTACAAAACATATACACAATTTAGTGTTATAATGAAGACATACAGAGCGAGATGAATGAATCTATAAGATTCGGTCAAAGCTCTTATTAGGAAGAAGGAGAATAATAATGGACAAGAAAACAAAAGTCAGAGTACCTTTCGGCGCAGCGATATCGTGTATCCTTATTACTGCGTTGGTAGTGGTCGGAGTATTTGCCGCAATAAATTTGGCAAAGAACATTTCGAATGATTTACAGTTGAATACCAATCCCGGCACGGAGTTGAACACTCCCGAAGCGTCGGGAAACAGCGGAGACTTGATGCCGGGACCTACCGGAAGCACATATCCGTCCGAGAATCTGAACGACGTATCGGGAAGCGACAATGATGAGAAGAAATATGCCATCATTGACAGCTGTATGAATGCGGTAGTAAGCATTGACATAACCATGCAGCAGGGTTACACCAGCGTACTTGCAGGTTCGGGCTCGGGAGTGCTTGTCACGGCGGACGGTTACATAATCACCTGTAACCACGTCGTTGAGGGAGCGGAGTCGATAATAGTTTATTTAAACGACGGCAGTACATATAATGCCGAACTTATCGGTGCGGACTCAATAAGCGATATTGCGGTAATCAAGATTGAGGGAGAAAACTTTCAATACGCAAAGCTCGGTCACTCATCGGAACTGAGGGTTGGCGAATCGGTATTTGCTATAGGTAATGCGATTGGCGAACTTTCGAACACCTACACAAGCGGTTCAATCAGCGGACTTGACCGCAGCATAACCGTAGAAGGAACGGAGATGACGCTGTTACAGACGGATGCTGCTATAAACCACGGTAACTCGGGCGGCGGATTATTCAGAGCAAGCGACGGTGCGCTCATAGGAATAGTCAACGCAAAATCAAGCGGTGACAGCATCGAAGGTTTAGGCTTTGCCATACCGTCCGACATAGTAAATGAGATTGCAAGCGACCTGATGGATTACGGTTTTGTAACAGGGCGTCCGTATCTTGGAATATCGACAAGGGATGTAGCTATGAACGGCTTCAGCTTCTTTAGTCAGCAGACCACATATCCAAGCGTAGTGTCGGTAATGGACAACAGTCCTGCAAGCAAGGCAGGGATTCAGGTGAATGACATTATAACCGAGGTTAACGGCACAAGCGTATCAAACGGAGAGGAACTTAGCAATTTGATTAATTCCTGCAATATCGGAGATACGGTGACGCTTACGATACTGAGGGGAAATTCCACGGTAAGCATAACCGTAACGCTTGAAGAAAGAACGACAAAATAAATTTAAATGAGGATGTCTTGAAAAGGCATCCTTTTTTATTGAATAATTTATTCCTTTCATGCTCAAGCTAAAGCTAACGAAAAATTGAAGGGGATAAAACAGATGAATAAACGAAGCAACTTAAAGTGGAAATTATCGCAGTTTCGTATTCGTTCGCAGATATTTTTACGCAGAAACGGTCTACAGCTATTCATAATAGGAAGTATGGTAGCGTTGGGAGCAACGGCGGTATTGATATTTACGCAGGATGACAAACCACAAGAGCCTGTACATTATTCAAACGACCAAAAGCTCGAGGACGTAATGGATGCGGATGAATTATTGCAGTATGAGATTAAATCCGCCGTACCTACCGAAACCGTAAAGACACCTATCGTATCAAGCACACCGCAAATAAGCGTTATGCCCGATTTCACTGCCATACCGACAGCAACGCCCACACCGAGCGGCGCACAGACGAATTTTCAACCGCCTGTTGACGGAAGTATAATCAGGGTATTCAGTATTAATTCGCTTATTTACTCCGAAACGCTGAATCAATGGATGACACATTCGGGTGTTGACATTGCCGCACCGAAAGGGACGGAGGTTAGGAGTATAGCAGGCGGAATTGTTGAAAACGTTTATTACGATGACATGATGGGAATGACGGTTGTAATTAAGCATGATGAAAGCATAACGAGTGTTTATTCGAACTTAAAGCAAGAGGTATCGGTAGAAATCGGGGACGAAATCGAAGCACGAGCTGTAATCGGACAGATAGGAGATACGGCACTGGAGGAATGTCTTGAACGCAGTCATCTACATTTTGAGCTGATTGTAGACGGACAGCCGGTCAACCCAACGGAATACATGCTATTCAAGCAGGAATAAATTTTAGAGATAATTAAATCGCTCCTTGTACTAACGGCAGGAGCGATTCAACGTTATTTAGGTCATTTAATTTTATAGAGTCTTTCGATTCCTGATTGGAAAACGAGTTCCAGGTTATTATCAAACCAAGAGGTATCGACGTTGTAATTACCCTTTTCCCATCTTCCGATGCGAACATAATCTAAGCCGAACTCGGAGGCATACTCCATCAGGCAAGTCTCGGGAGACTCGAACATGGACTGCAAGAGAGCCTCACGGGGAGCATAATCCACGCCGTGCCAATGAAGGAAGGTACCCGAACCTACGAAGATACTTCTTCCTGTAAGCATTGCAATGGAGTTATTATGATTATTATACGTTAAGAACACGGCGTCGGATTCGGTATTTTCAGAAACCCACTGTGCAAGCTTAACTTCATCCGCACCGATTAATTGATAACCATCTTCAATTACTTCAAGTGATAATTTCCCGTTTTCGTCCTTAGTGAAACCGACATGGTCTGCGGAGACATATTCTCTTGCAAGTGTAAGCGCACCTGAAGTAAACAGGGCAACGAGGACCAGAGCGGCAACGATTCGGACGGAAGTTTTGCGTCCGTTAATCGAAGCAGAATCATCGGGATCGGGTTTAATCATCTTATTGTACATTTTTATGAAATAATCCGCAACCAGTCCGCACATCAGAGCGAACCAGACGAACAGGAGCTTATTATTATCATGTGGGTTAGGCTGGAATACAACAAATTCGCATATGAACCAAATCAGCAAACCACCGCCAAAGAAGAGCCTTTTATCCTTATCTGCCATAAAGAAAGCAGGGAACATGAACAGGAAGATAAGACCCATATTCTTGATGTAAAACCAGAGATAGGTATCGCTGACATTACACCAATTGAACTGCCAACGGGTGAACATATCGGTAGAAGCCTGTTTAAGAGTAAAACCGAACACCTGAGGGGCGGCAAGGAGTACGGATATGATACCGAAAATAACGAAGAAGGAGAGATATTTTCCGTCATCATCTTTGGTAATATAATCACGTAAGCTGATATTTTTAAACATACCTGCCTTTACGAGACAAGCGACAAAGACTACAAGATAGAGTACGGTAACGAGCAATGAAGCAAGGATACCGACATAGGATATGGAGTTCAGAGAATTAACAAGTCCGAGAAGCGCAGCGCAGAGGACAAGGAGAACCGAGCCGAGTAAATACGATTTAAAAATCGATTTATTTTTAAGCATGGGTATAATAAGAAGCAGAGCTTCGAGAACGGTAAAGACGAACACGAAAATAGCACCGAACTGTTCATCGCCTGATTTACTTATGAATTTACCGATTAAAGCAACGACGGAACAAAGAATAAGCAAGCCGAGAACATCCGCACGGGCGCAGAGTTCATCTTTTTTAAGGAATCTATGAATTTGCTTACGCACGACGGAAACGAACAGGAAGATACTAATCAAAGCGACAGCAAGGAAGCTATGGGTATGTATGAGGGGTAAAGCACCTGCAAATACGCCAAGAGGGATAAAGAACCGGTAATCCTTATCAATAGCGGCTCTGTTCAATAAATTAAGGCATGGGAACAGGAGTGCCCAACCGAACAGGGTAGCCCTTTGCGGAAGGAGCATATCGGCGATAGCGTTGACCCAGCGCATACCATCACCCGGGGAGTTAGTGGGAGTGATATAGAAACCCTCCATGAGCTGTTCCCACCTATCGACACCATCTTCCAGAAGGAGGAATCTGTTATTAAAGACATAGGCAAAGCCGAGACCTCCACCGATGAGGAAGATATAAGTACCGAACACGGCAACGGAGTCCTTTTTGAACCACTGTTCAAAGAAGAAATAGACGCCGAGAACAACTACAAGATAGGCATAGAGTGCGGGCAGGAGTGTAGCGAATCTCAAAGATGAACCGAGGGTAAAGAAAGTTGAGCTTACGCTGTCGCAGAGGAAGGGGTAGCAAAGCTGAGTACCCGGGAGCAGTGAATAATCCGGTGGAAATGTTTGCTGCACACTGATGCTTGAGATAAAGCCGAGGTGCATACATAAGTCACCGTAGGTACACTGACCGACGTGCAGAGAGCCGTCGGAAGCGGTAACGATTGTATGATTAATGTGTAAAATGAAACCAATAGCTATCAGAGGGATAACCGTCCAGAGGAATGGTTTAAGGTTAGACTTAGCCGTATTGAGTTTAATTTTACCGTTTTTAATTTGCTTTTCGGTCAAGACAAAGAAGGCAACACCCAAAGAAACTGCAAGCACGGCAGCTAAGATTTGAGCGGTTAAATTGAAACTTGAAAAGAGGAAAGCGAAAAGGACGGGAAACCAGATCAGCATAACCAATCCGAAAGCCAGACCGAAGAAAATACGTTTTAATTTTTTATCGCAGTGGAATACGAATCTTGAAATCATCACACCCGAAAGTGCAAAGAGGGCAAGATAGATAAGTGAAAGAAATTCCATAAAATCACCTCCGTATAGATAGCATAGATTTTACCATAATTATCCGAAAAATACCATACCGAAATCCTTAAAGCACAAAAAAAGCACCGCATGATAATTCACACGGTGCAAAGGGTTATTAAATTAGTCTTCCTTGGAACGGGACAGAGCGATGCCTGCGCCGCTTACCAAAGCAGCGATACCAACGCCGAGCATAGCAACGGAGCCGGTGCCGGGGATGGGATTTGTGGGTTCTGCGGGATTTTCCGACTCAACGGGAGCGGTAGTCTCGACGGGAGCTTCAGAAACTTCAAGATCGAAATTCGAGGTGAAAGCAACTACATCTTCCTCATTTGCAAGGAACATGGAATCGTCAACGAAGGAAATATCGTAATCGAAGCCGAAGAAGTTCTTATACTCATCAACGATATCGGTGAGGGTAGCAAAGAGTTCGTCGGAAGAATCGATGGGGTCGCCTACTTCATAGAAGAAGGAATCTTCCTCGTCGTACTCAACGGGAACGAAACCTACGATTGCGCCGTCCTCAACGAGAACACTGTAATAGTGACCGTTGATAGCAGCATACATATCGCAACCGCCCATTGCGTTATTTACGAGAGCGAGGTCACGCTTCTGGACGAGGGTGAAATCGGAACGATGGATGTTATAGAAGCCTTCTGCACGTTTTTCAACATCGGCAACGGAATTGCTGATATTGAACTGAGCGGGGAAGGTATACTGACCGATAGTTACATCAGCGGTAGCTGCGAGGGTTTCGGCGGTAGCGGTACCGCGAACGATAACCTGAACATCGCTATCAAGTTCAGCCATAACTCTGAGAACATCATTTTCGATTTCGACATTGGAGTATTCGCCCCAAACGGGAACGCAAACGCCGAGGTCATAGTCACAGTTCATCTTGGTGGGGCAGCCGACAGCTTCGACAAGCTCTACACCTTCGATACCGGTGAATGAAACGAGGTACTCAATGCTTCCGAGGAGGGTAGCATCGATGTTATCGACGGATTCTGCAACGTTGTAAGAAAGAACAACGGTAACAGGCTGACCTACAACGATGGCATCGGTTTTGGGAGTCCAAACATTATAGGGTACACCCCACTCATCGTTTTCGATAGTGGGCTCATTGTTTACGAGGTAAACATTGGTGTTGAAGCGATCGGGTTCGTTTTCAGCCAATGCGGGAACGCAGAGAGCGAGAGCGAGAACAGCGATCATAATTACTGATAAAAGCTTTTTCATTTCTTTTCTCCTTATTATTGATTTATTACAGAAGCATGATAAATCATACTTTACTGTCCATACTTTTCAGCTTCGGAAATTTTCGAAGGGGATTTATACAAACCGAAACCGGAGCAAATAGCACCGTGCGGACAAGCTGCTTTACAGTCACCGCAGCGGATACATTCGAGATGGTTAGGTGTTTTATGCATATCGACACCCATCTTGCAAACCTTAGCGCAGACGCCGCAAGAGGTACATGCATCCTTGTCAACGCTGTAGCGATACAGTGAAATCTTATTGAACAGGGAGTAAATAGCACCGAGCGGACAAACGTACTTACAGAAGGGACGGTACATCATTATCGAGAGGATAATGGTGACGGCGAGGATGCTGAGTTTAAGCCATGTAATGGGACCAGCTTCCGCCCAGGAAGTGATGCCCGTGCCTGTACCTGCTGCGAGGTTACCTGCCAAAGAGCCGTAGGTCATGAGCGGAATACCGCCAAGTAGCATACCGGAGGGGCAGATATACTTACAGAAGAAGGGTTCGGGAGCATAGAGCAGCGGAAGAATGATTACCATAACGACGAGGAAGCCGTACTTAAGGTAACGAAGCTGCTTATCGCCTTTGAAGCCCGGCTTAATTTTGATGGGGAACGGGATTTTATGAAGCAAATCCTGAATCCAGCCGAAAGGGCAAAGGAAACCGCAAACAAGACGTCCGCAAACAGCACCGACCATCATGATGAAACCGATTACGTAGAATGCAAAGTAATACATCGGTTTGGTGACGGTAAAGCCCGAAGCCTCATCCGTCCATACACCTTTTGTATAGTCGGACTGATTGAAGATAGCCTGGAGCGCACCGATGGGGCAAGCACCCTGAGCACCTGGACATGAATAGCAGTTCATGCCGGGAACGCAGATTTGTTTAAGCTTTCCCTTGGAAATAGTACCGGTAAAGAAACCGACAAAGTAGCTGTTTGTAACCATGGTGAACAGAGTCTGGATGAGAAGACGAATTCTTTCGGCACGTTTTCTTATCTGCATTCTTGTTCTGTTCGGTTTATTTTTCTTTTTGGGGTTCTTAATCGATTCATTATCGACCGAAATCGGCTCAAAAACTGTAAATTTTTGTTCCATAGAAGTTACCTCTCAACAACAAATCAACCGATACCGACGCACTCACGGCAGAGGTTAATCGCCTTATTGAACACGGCAGCCATTTCACCGTCAATTATGCCGTAAACGAAGCAAGCGGCAGCAATGACGAACACTGCAATAGGTACACCGTAGCGTTTCAAATAATCAACGAAGTCAAACATCAATACTGTCCTCCTAAGGGATTAAAGTAGGTCGTCGATAATATCGCACCACTTCTCATAGCTATTGGCGGTAGTAACGGTTTTGACGATATTACCGTACTGATCAATGAAGTAGGTAGTGGGATAAGCACCGGCGGGGAACTGAGCATTAAAGGAGCTGTTGCATCTGAGTACGGGGAGTGAGAATCCCATACCATTGATGATTTCAAGAGCTGTTTTAATAGCACCGGGGGTTTCGGAATCGCCCAAAGCGGTAACGATTTTGACACCCTTTGCCTGATACTTCTGCTGAAGCTGAGGCAGATGCGGAAGTTCCTGAATACAAGGACCACAGGTTGTGGACCAGATATTAATCATGGTCAGCTTTGTGCCGTTGGAGCTGAACATGGAATTGTCGTAGGTATTGCTATTATTAATAGCGGTAGTTGAGAACGGCTTAATGTCGGGCTCGGGGGTGGGCTTCGGCGTAGCCGTAGGTTTGGGGGTATTGGTGGGCTTAGGTGTATCCGAGGGCTTAGTACCGGAAGTTTCGGTAGGCTTGGGCGCATCGGTAGCGGAACCGCTCACCTGAGGTTCTGCGGTATCATCGGGGGTATCGGTAGCTTCTTCCGGAGGAAGTGTATCGTCGGGGCTATCGGTTACAGGCGTATCGGTAGCATCGGCAATGGGTTCATCCGTAAGTTCCGGTTCATCACTTTGTTCGGGAAGGGTTGAATCTTCGGGTTCAAGTGTAGGAATAGCGGTGTTTGGATTAATAGCAAGACGCCATGGATGCTGGCAACCACTCATCAACATAGTTGCTGCAAGGATAAAGCAAATCAATCCAAAAACGAGTTTGTTGCTTTTATACATAGCTTTCCTCTCTTCTTATGATAAAAAATGATAAATTTCGAGTTTTATGGCATACGGTCACGCATAAGCATGACCGTATGCAAATACAAATTATTCAGTTAAACTGTTAAGAAATCAGAAACCGAGTGCAGCTCTCATGATGAGGTTAGCATCTGCTGCGGTAACCTGACCGTCGCCGTTGAAATCGGCAGCGGGAACGGTGTCCATGATGTTAAGAGCCATACGCATAGCAAGGTTTGCGTCTGCTGCGGTAACTTCGCCGTCGCCGTTAACGTCACCGGGGAGACCGGCGGGAGGAGGAGTTACGGGTTCTTCCGTCTCGGGGGGCTGTTCGTCGGAAACACAAACGCCGTGTACATCCAAGGGGGCATAGACTTCGCTGAAATCAACGTCCCAACCGGTGAAGGTATAGCCTTCATGTTCGGGATGTTCGGGAGCTGTTGCGCCCTGACCGTAAACAACGAGCTGAACTTTGAGAAGTTTGCCGTCAACGCCGTCATAGAATCTGACCTTATTCTTCTGAACATCATAAGTTGCGGTTACGGTTACATCGCCCATTGCAAGGTAAACATAGGGAGAATAAGCGGTTTCATAGATACCGGAGCCGCTGAACTGCCACTCACTGAAGGTGCAGCCTTCCATCTCGGGAGCTGCGGGATACTCGATATCATCGAGGTTGGTGCCGATGGGGCAGGTCTGGGTTGCGAAAGTTTCGCCGGTAACACCGTTTACAAAGGTAAGGGTGCATTCGCCGCCGTTAAGAGCTTCTTTCCACATATTAACTACGTTGTAGATATACTGAGTGCTGGGGAAAGAACCTACGATATGGTCAAGGATGTTTCCTTCGCTGTCAACAACGATTGTCTGGGGAATTGCGCCAACGGAATTAAGAACTCCACTGAGAACGTTGTCGGGGATGAGGTTGGGATAGGTGTAGCCATTCTGGTTAAGGAATGCAAGAGCACCCGATTCGGTGCAACCGAACCAACCGGGAGCGATAACGCCGAAAATCTGGACGCGTTCTTCGGGATGTGCAGTATAATACTCATGAGCTTCCTGGAGGTCGGGCATTTCAGCAACGCAGGGGCCGCAGCCTGTGGACCAGAAGTTAAAGAGGGTTATATCCGCATTTGCGAGGACAGAACCGTCGGTATTGCCGGTGTTGTTGAGGTTAGCGGCATTAAAACCACTGATGTTTGTTCCGATAGAATGACGAGTATCGACTACTTTGTTGGTGTCGGCGATGACACTGAAGCAACCGATAGCAAGCACTACAGCAAGCAGAACAGAAAGAAGCTTTTTCATTTTTGTTACCTTCACTTTCTTTATTTTAGTGTTGTACTTTTAAATGTACACACCATCTCGACGGAGATTATACCACAATCATGACAATAAAACAACCCCTAATTTAGGTATATCGAATTATTTTCGGTCTGTATGTACAATCTCCGAAAAAACGGGATAATTACGGGTTAAGTCTGTCGGGACTTCTGAACAGGAACATAGCTTCCTTAATGGTAAGACCTAACAGTAGCATGGTAAGTCTGTCAACGCCCAGACCGAAACCGCCATGGGGAGGACAGCCGTATTTAAAGAATTCGAGATAGAATTTAACGTCTTCATCGAGACCCTTTTCGGCAGCCTGTTTTTTGAGCTGTTCATAGCGATGTTCACGTTGAGCGCCTGTAGTGATTTCGACGCCGCGCCAGATGAGGTCATAACCCAGAGGCATACCGTTTTCATCGCGCATATGATAGAAAGCACGTTTTTCGGCGGAATAGTCGGTAATAAAGAGGAACTCATGGTCATAATGCTTTTTGACCCATTCGAAGCTCAATCTTTCGGCTTCGGTAGTGAGATCTCCCCTATCCTCGTCTGCGGGAACGTAGCCGAATTCCTTTTCAAGTTCGGCATACAAATCGGCAAGCTTAATAACGGGGAACGGGAGGGAAGGAACGATTACTTCCGTACCGAAGCTTTGTTTAATTTGCTCACCGAATTTCTCTTTAACCTTTGCAAGAGCGAAGGCAAGGGTTTCGGCTTCTATATCCATAACGTCTTTATAGGAATCGATATAGCTGAATTCAAGGTCAAAGCCTGTAAACTCGGTGGTATGTTTACTGGTAAAGGATTTTTCGGCACGGAACACGGGAGCGACTTCAAAGATTCTTTCAAAACCGCTTGCCATTGCCATCTGCTTATAGAACTGAGGGCTTTGAGCTAAGTATGCCTTACGATCGAAATATTCGACTTCAAAGACATCCGCACCGCTTTCGCTTGCGGCACCGATAAGCTTGGGGGTATGAATCTCGATGAAATCATGTTCCAGTAGGTATTGTCTCATAGCATTGATGAGGCAGGACTGAACCTTAAAGAGGAGCTGATTTTCGTCGGTACGAAGATCAATCCAGCGATAGTTCAATCTCTGATCGATAGCGGAACGTTCAACTGCCTGTTTCTTTTTGGTTGCGGGGATTTCCTTACGAACGATGGGCAGCGCATCGGCAACGGACTCAACGCAAACATCGGAAGGTAAAAGTTCGATACCGCCGAGTTTAACGTATTCGTTTTCACAGACCTGACCGATAACGCTGATGACGCTGTCGGGAGTAATTTTAGCAAGTTCGGGCAAAAGGTCGGGACATTTTTCTTTTTCGACAGTAACCTGGAGTTTGCCTGTAATATCCTTAATCACGATAAAAGCCATGCTTTTTCCGTCTCTGAAATTTTCAACGAAGCCCTGAACTTTAGCCGTTTCGCCGATTTTAGTATGAATATTTCGAATCAGAGTTCTTTCCAAAATTTTTCCTTTCTCGGGCACTTATTTACGCCGAATAAAATAAATCTCTTTAATTATACGCAATATTTCAATAAAAGCAAGTGTTTTTTATTGGAATCGAACAAAGGGCGATAAAGGTTGACAAAATCGAAACACGGGAGTAAAATTCACGTTAAACAAACGAAAGGAGCGGAATATGGACGCAGACAGCAGCACAGGCATAGGGCGATACGAACGATTCGAACGCAGAAAACAGATGCGGACAGTTTCCGACTCCGCATTCATATCTGCATTTACAATTAATTAATATCGTTATTTGCGGCATTCAATTTCCAAAATTTAAGAGATGGCAGTATTTTCAACAGACCTATCAAACACGGTGGACATTTTGCTTGAATCGAAAAGATATCAGAGCATAATGGATATTTTTCGCACATTAAACGCAGTGGACATTGCGGTGATACTCGAAGAACAGGAACCGAAAAAATTACTTTTACTTTTCAGGCTTTTACCGAAAAAGCTCGGAGCGAACGTATTTATCGAAATGAGTACGGAATCGCAGAAGATGCTGATAGACGCATTTTCGGATACGGAGCTTGCGGCGATAGTCAACGAATTGTACGTGGACGATGCGGCAGACATAATCGAAGAAATGCCTGCAAATGTCGTCAAGAGGATTTTACGTCAGACAAACAGCGACACAAGGCGCAGTATAAACGAATTATTGAAATACCCGGATGACAGCGCCGGTTCGATAATGACAACGGACTTTATATCGTTATCTCCTGAATTAAATGCGGGGCAAGCACTTGAAGTCATACGCAACGAGGGGGCAGATAAGGAAACAATTGACATATGCTACATTGTGAAGGACTGCAAGCTTATTGGCGAGGTTTCATTAAAGGATATAGTTTTATGCAAGCATGACACTGTTATAGAAAACATTATGAATACCAACGTTATTTATGCCAAAACGCTTGAAGATATAGAGGAGGCATCCGAAAAATTCGCACGTTACGATTTAACGGTAATGCCGGTAACGGACGGAGAAAGCAGGCTTGTCGGAATAATTACGGTTGACGATGCAATTGACGTAATGCGTGAGGAAGCAACGGAGGATATGGAAAAAATGGCGGCAATAACACCGTCGGAAAAGCCCTATCTGAAGACGTCGGTTTTTGAGATATATAAAAATCGTATTCCATGGTTGATGCTGATGATGTTGTCCGCCGTTTTCACTCAAATGATAATCGGCAAATTCGAAGCCGCACTTGCAGCGCAGATTGTGCTGACGGGTTTCATACCGATGCTGATGGATACCGGCGGAAACTCCGGCAGTCAGACATCGGTTACGGTAATCAGGAGTTTGTCGCTGGGAGAGGTGAATTTCAAGGATATTTTTAAAGTAATATTCAAGGAATTGAGGGTAGCGATTTTATGCGGATTATCCCTTGCTGCGGTAAATTTCTTAAAGCTTATGTTATTTGACAGAGTCGGTATGCTCATAAGCATAACCGTAAGCTTGACTCTTTTAATCACCATCGTGATTGCAAAGTTTGTCGGCTGCATATTACCTCTTGCCGTGAACAAGATAGGATTAGACCCTGCTGTTATGGCAAGCCCGATAATTACAACCGTCGTTGATGCGGTTGCGCTGATAATCTACTTTGCGCTTGCTACTTCAATGCTCGGAATCTGAGCATTGCTTAAAATTTAATAAAAGGCTTACCGCACAACAAAACATCGGGCATAAATTTCGCCCGATGTTTTGTCAATTATTCCGTTAGGAATTTTCATAGAGTTCGTGAGGGTCAAATAAATTGTTAAGTTTTAGCTCTTCCGAATTAGTTTTCGGAGTTTCGAATATCAACCATTGACCATCAACATTGACTAAGATAAAAAGGTAGTCTACATGAGCATGATAATCATAAGTACCGTATCCCTTTGGTTTTACCGTCGTGCAAACGAAATACGTTTTTACAAGAGAGTCATCCTCTAAATAGTCCGGCAATGGCTCATCAGCTTTTTTATATCCATAACGTTCCGTATTTAAAACAAACCCGTTTGCGTATTCGATGCCAACCTCATGCATGAAATTAATGTGATAATGTTCACCGGAAACAATACCGCCTTGAATTTCAACCAGGTATGCCACGTCATCATCGGACATTGATACCCAATAATCAGCCCAGCCGTAATAATCCTTGTTATTTGCACATTCGAAACTATCAAAGATCAATTGTTCAAATTCGTCACGGGGTTTATAAGCTTCCGGTTCGGGTGTAGGTGAAGCAGGTTCTTCGG
>CAYPXV010000010.1:0-28010 GCA_964414925.1 uncultured Clostridium sp.
CGTAGGTGTCTGTTGCCCAGATGATGTTTTTCTTTGTCGTTTTATCTTGAAGCAGTAAATCCAGTACATTTGCAACCGGATAGCTGCCTATGTCTATCAATTTCTCCACCTGAGCCGGAACCTCCTTACCACATGTTTTTAGCACAGAACTATCATTCGCCGTCTTTCGTTGAACTTCAATTTTGAAATATTCAAAAGACTATATTCACTCCACACTTTCACTTGTCAACCAACGGAGTACCTGAAGATAGAGTTCCGCATTTGCTTCTTCCCATTTTTTTGATGCAATTTGGGTAGATTCGGCACTGGGAAGGATGATTTTCAGATCGAATATTGACTTGTCACCCTCGACAAGGGCAAGCTTTGCCTCGTAACTTCCGTCCGAACGCATACTGAAATCACTTCTTGTCGTACTGCTGCGATGATATTGGTCAAGATGTTCACTTATGTAATCATCGAGTTTTTTTCGTACCGATTTTGCCAACGTATTATCGAACATATCTATAACATTCATTCCTCGATTGGTCAAAAAATACATTTGCATTTCGACAACCGTCAGAGCTGCTATAAATCCCTCCTTCTCAAGAGAGTTCAACAATCTCGGTATTGTCATTAAATCCATAACGTCCGTATCGGGTGCATTTTCAATTGCCGCCGTTTCAAGCGACTCTCTCGATAAGGGCAACTGACAACCGCGTAATATATAAAGCACTATAAGCTTTGCCCGATCTTCTCCCGTTGAAAAAAACATATCGACCTCCGTTGAATATGTTGAAAAAAATAAAGGAAAAACTTAAAAATAATTGATATTTTAATCATTAAAATTATAACACGAAATCGAAAATAAGTGAAGAAAAAATTTTTTAAAAAAGGGGTTGCAAAATCGTCGGCTTTAGTGTATAATACCATTCGTTCGATGGGGTTATAGCCCAGCTGGTTAGAGCGCTACGTTGACATCGTAGAGGTCATTGGTTCGATCCCAATTAATCCCACCATCGTCATCTATCCTGTGGTGTGCGTTACGTTTTGTTTTATAAACCCTCGCCTTGTTTATAGGGGTTATAGTCAAGATACCGGAAGGCACCCTCTGGTCTTATTTCTACGACCGTTTTTTTGTGATGCTTATTTGGGGTACCGGAAAGATCCGCATAACACCCGCACCTACTAGTAATAGTGGGTATTATAGGCAGAGCGGACGGCACTCCGGGATTTGACATTGCCGAATGGTGTAACGGTAACACTAACGACTCTGACTCGTTCATTCCTGGTTCGAATCCAGGTTCGGCAGCCAGAATAGGGACTTGTTTATAAAGCAAGTCCTTTTTTTGTTTCCACTTTTGTTTCAACCGTCGATATTGCAAATAACATCGATTCATGTTATGATACTAACGTTATATTCATAAACATTACAACCGAAACTACTTTTAATTCGTTATATGTAGGAGTAAATGATTGGCTAAGTTGAACTTTGACGAAATCTATAATGAATATTCCCGCCTTGTTTATTGGGCGGCTTATAGAGTTGTCCTTCATTGTGAGACAGCCGAAGATATAACTCAATCGGTGTTCGTCAAAGTGCTTTCAAATGAAGGCTTGTTGGCAAGACTTTCGCCACAACAACTCAAAAGTTGGCTTTATCGTACATCAACGAATCTTGCCATAGACTTTGTTAGGAAACATAAAAAAGAAAGTCTTAACATTGAACCGTTTGATGAAGTGGTTCAGGATGAACACAGCGACCCGGAAACTGTTTCAATTGAACATGATATGTGTTTGCATGTTAAAAATGCAGTGGACTCCCTCGATGATATTTACAGGCAGGTCATAATTATGCATTATTATTCGAACCTTACTGTGAAAGAAATTTCATCGCTTACAGGTATCAGTGAGGGAACGCTGAAATCACGCCTTGTTCGTGCCAGAACTTTGCTTGCGGAAAAATTAAAAGATGGGGTTTAATCATTGTATGTTAGATAACGATTTTTATTCCGATGATAAATTGGACAAGCTCTTGTTTGACTCCGCTTGTCAGCTTACGCAAAAAGTGGATTTCGATTCTATAAAACAACAGGCAATTTTGCAAAATAATGCAAAAAAACGTGCGCATCGTAAATTCATCCGTCGTACTGCCGTTGCGGCATGTATGCTTCTTTGTTTTGGCATACTGGGCGTTACGCTGGGTAAAGAACTTAAAGACCGTCCCGCAAAGGCTAATCATAACGTTGATGATACATTCGATGCCGAACCCGAAAACGACGGGGGTATTACTTTGATGGGAAATGATGTTACTTTCGATGAATACACAAAATGTATCAATGTCGGAACTTTGGGCAGTGACGCAGGTAAAATTAATAACGATACCATAAAAAACCTCTACCCCGATAAATTGCCGGACTATATGGAAAAGAGGTCGGTTAAAAATAACGACCTCCTGCATAACGTTGCCTACGGTGAAGATAACGAAGGAAACAGTAAGTATTTTGATCTCTTTATTCTTTCCTATGCTCCCTACAGATTGAATCCGGGTCAAGTGGGTATTTTCGCAAAAGAGCAGGATATAACTTTCTATTGGCAGTTTAGCTCCAACAGAGTGATTTGCGTCCGTTTCGTCGGATTTGATAATGATGAAGCAACGCAAATGTTTAACGGTATGATAGAAAGGATAAAAGAATAAAATTCATTTATCCTAATAAAAGAATAGAATTTGTTTATCCTAAACTTCTATGTTTATTATCCGATTTAATGCGTCAGCCTCTTTCGCTACCGCTATCGCAGAATCGAAATTGCCTACATTTGCGGCACAATGTGCATCGCTTCCTATTACAAGTTTTGCACCGTGGGCAATGATTGTTCTTATCTCATCGGGTGTCAGACTTACATGCTTTGAATTTATTTCCAAAGCTATTCCGAGTTGACGTGCGCATTCTGCCATGTAAGCAATGTCAACGCTGATATACTCGTTCGGATGTGAAATGATGTTTGCCTTTGCTCTCTCCGCTGCCAGCATTATCGCTTCCGTATTTTGACGTGGGGTTGAGCGTCCGCCAAAGCTCTCGTAAAGTATATGCCTTGCGAATTTGTTTGTCGGTGCAATTCCTTTATGGTAGCCTAAAATAATGACGTCATAATCGTTTCGATTCTTCGGTACATCGCTTTTCCCAAAATCGGTAACGTTACATTCCAATCCGATTTTTACATCTATCTTATCTTTGAATTCTTTTCTCAAACATCTCAATTCTTCATTTAAACGTTCAAGTTTTTTTCCTCTCACGCCAAAATAAATATTGCCGCCGGCATGTTCGCTTATTGCGACGGACGTAAGTCCGGATTCTATCGCTTTAAGTATGTTGCTTCTCGGAGAATCCTTGCCGTGGCTGTAATATGTATGCGTGTGTAGGTCATAAAGTATTTTCATCCGTGTTTTCAGTCCTTCTGCTAAATTGCCTTTTTACCAATATCAATATCAACTCAATGACGGCTCTTTGCGCACTGTCACTCTCAAATCCGTTCAATCTGTATATCTCCTCCAACCTTGAAACGGAAAAAATATAATCGATCTGCTTTGATACGCCGACGTCGAAAAGATTTGAAATCAGTGCGGTCACAGCCCCGTTATTTGAGGCTATTTGTATTGACTCACATAATTCATTTGTCAATGCGCTTTTGCTTATTCCGAAGAAAACATCGCTTGAGCCGAGCTTCGATGCGTATGTTTTCATCAACTTTACGTCATTCACGATAAGTGAATCATAGCCCATTACTGCAAGCTCACGGCATAAATCGGAACAAATATTTGCATCATCTTCTTTTGCAAAAAAGATGATTCTGTCGGATAAGACTATTTTTCGACAAAACGATATAATCTCCGATTTGTCAAGCGATAGCATGGTAGACTCCATGGCTCGCAACTGTCCGTTCATCAATTTCTCGATCAGAACTTCGTCGCCGTCGGTATCGTTAATGCTATCTACCGCACCCTTAACAAGGCTTGCACTGCCGCTTGCAAGCGCAACTTTAAAGCGACTGAATCGTTCGTATCCGAGTCGCTTCACAAGTCTTGTTACGCTTGGCAAACTTACCTCTGCCGCTTGCGCAAGCTCATTGATGGTCATCTTGGTCGCAAATTTTTCGTTTTCCAGAATGTACGTTGCTATTCTTCGCTCCGCAGGGGGCAGAGTAGAATAAATAGAATTCAGTTTAGCTTTTACCGGCATTTTCTATCGTTCACCTCGACATTAAGCCGAAATATTGTGCATATGCGGAATAATCGATGTTTTCAAACAAAACATTCTGTTCTATTCCTCCGATATAAATGCTTTCGGGATAGAATAATGTTCCCGATTTAATCTGCTCGGCATCATCCCAATCACTGTAATACACGTTGGCAAGGTCAACGGCGGGGAAGGATGTAATCTCCGCCCTGACTATATAAAGATTATACTTGTTATCCTGAAATACTATTTCACCGACTCGTAACGACGGAATGGTATCGGATCTCTCTCCCGAGCCTACAGGTGAAGCATAAGCCAATCCTCCGCCGTCAGGGTTGAGCACACGGGACGCTCTTACGGGTATCAATTCCGTCCCTACGGGAAGCGTAACAACTTCTCCCGGGGTTCCTTCCGATGTAACTTTGTTACATGTCAAAGGTACGGCAAGCACCGCTTTACTTTGCGTGTACTGTTTTTCATTGACTGCGGCTTGCCAGAAAATGGTGTATCTGAAAAACAAATTTCCGTTTGAGTATAAGCTCAGTTCCAGATCTTCGTTTATATGAGCATTTATCTGCATGTACCTGAATCCCATGATGTTGACAAGTGTTTCAAGACATAAATGGTTTCCTCGAACACCTATTGAAGTAAATGTATTTAACGCTCCGTACTCGGTTAATTCCTTTCCCGTTAATCCCGATGACGGATCAAAACCGAATATGTAATATTTTCCGTACTCACCACAGGTGTAAAATCCACTTCGCATTTTAAGTATTATTTCGATTCTTCCGTCATTTATATCCGAGTCTATGATTGTCAGCTCCGTGGGTATCAAGTTGCCAAATTCACAGGGTTCTTCATCGGTTTGCTCTATAAATGCATCAATCCATTCATCGAACATGAATGAATACTGATCTCCGTTTTCTTTGAGAATTACCAGTCCGATTTGAGCGGATACAAATATAAGTTCATCCTCGAAATCGTTATCCAGGTCAATAAGGAACGGACTTGTATAATCGCCAATCTTTCCGCCTGCACATGTTTCAAGTGATGATTGTGCGATAATAATATTATCTTCGGTGGGAATGTATGAATCGAGAATAGTTGCCTCGGTTCGTATGGCTTCAACGGACGAAAACAGAATGCCGCTTTCGTTCATCAATTCAGTAACGTATTCTTCACTTAAACAACTTTCGTAGACCTCAACAAAAGTATCAAACAGTAAATCGGATAATCCGGAATCTTCTGAAATAACATAACCTTCATTTTCAACTGTAATCGGCAAAGTTACATCAGGAATCCTCGTGAAATTCGAGAATGAAATCAAGGAAGCAAGTTGTTCCTTTACTGCGGAAACAAAACCCCAGGTGGTTAATGCTCCGCTTGAAGACATGGCGGAAAACAGCTCGATAACCTCCGCTTCAAGGTCGGGGACGGTTAACAGAACCAAAGCAGTTAGATTTTCTTCATCTATTTCCTTTATTATGTAGTGTGTGGATTGAAGATAGAGCGTGAATAAATCGGCGGAAAGTTCATCAAGTCGTGCCATCAGCGATGAAAAATCCAATCCAAGTATTTTTGAGTTGTAGTAAATAAGCCCGCCTTTCTCTCCGCTCCACGAAATGTTCGAATCGGTGGGGAGGGGATCGGTTTCAAAACTATAATTATCATCGGACGGATCCGGAGATAATGTACCGCTTTGCGGTGATGTACTGCACGCAAACAGCGTACAGACGGCAATGACTAACGCCAAGACCTTAATTATTAGGTGTTTCTTCTTCATTTTTATTCCTTCTTGCGTTTATTTTGATGGTTTTTATTCGTCTTACAACCATTATATTGTTTTTTATCGCTATTGTCAACTTTTTTTCGTTAAAACGATGGATTAGAGGGTATTTTTTTAAAAAAAGTTAATTTTTGCTTGCGTATTCACTCCCAAAGTGATATACTTAAAAAAAACGGAGTGATTATGAACAAGATCAAATTTATTGCAATTATAGTTGTTGCTGCACTGCTGATTCAAACAGCATTTTACGTAACTGCCGATGAATCTCTCGATGATGCACTTAATGTAGGCGGCGGAGAACTTTGTTTCGAAACCGTCAGTGAATACCCCTGGAGCGATTGTGAAATTGACGGAAGGCTTGCCGCAAAAAGCGGGAACCGAGAGCAGGATAGTTCAACTTCGACTCTGTCACTCACTGTTTTTTTGGGTGAAGGTCAATCTATTGAATTCGACTGGAATGTTGACTGCGAGTCTTACACAACGCTTATCCCCAGAGATTACCTTGTGTTTTCCGTTGATGGAGAATATCTGTCACAAATACACAGTACGGTAGCGGATACGCCTCTCGGATGGCAACATTATTGCTGGCAAGCACCGTCGGATGGAACGTATCTGTTTGAATGGATATATGTAAAGGATTCGTCGCTCAGCGAAGGTATGGATTGCGGCTATGTGGATGACGTGGAGATTACAGGTGAAGCGATAGTGCCGCCCACGCCCACACCTTTGCCTTCTCCCGGTGAACACTTCACCATTTTCTCGGAGGACTTTTCCGTACAGCCTGATGATTGGTGGAATGATGACTTTGACGGAGACGGTAACTACTGGCTTTGGGGAACTGAATTCGGACACGATGCCCCCGGTGCAGTCTATTCGTACTCCTATTTGAACTGGGGCGGGGCATTGACTCCCGATAACCAGCTTTGCACACCCGAATTTACAATTCCCGAAAATATAAGTGAGGCAACGCTTGATTTTTGGTTGTATTCTATAGATGACGAGTATTGCTTTGAACATTTGGATGTCCTTTTGGTTGCAATAGAGGATAATTTCTTCGGTGGGTATGACCTTATCGAAATCGAGGAACTTGCTTCAATTACGCTATCTGATGGCGAATGGCATAAATATACGATTGATTTAACTCAGTTCTCAGGATATGAACAGGTCAACATCGCTTTTGTTCATCGTGATGTCACCGACCAATACGGAATTGTTATAGACGATGTTGAAATTACAGCCGTAATGTCAAACAATACTCAGTTGATGGGCGATGTCAACGGTGACGGTCAAATAACAAATGCCGATGCTCTTATGGTTATTCGCCACGGAATGGGACTGATTCAATTGTCGGATGACGTCATACCCGTTGCGGACGTAAACTCCGACGGTATTGTGAATATTGCGGATGCTGTCGCAATAATGAGAATCGCAATGCACCTATGAGTAGCATTTTCTTAAAGTATTGATAAAATGTGAAAAATGATGTATAATTAATTTTGCAAAAACGATACAGTGTTGTGCAATAATAGAATAAATTTCAGAAAGGAAACATTTTAATGAACAAGAAAGTTGACAGCTTTATATCGGAGCATCGTGACGAACTCGTAGAGAGCGTCAGAGAGAGCATACGCTTTCCCAGTGTTGAAGCGGAGTATGCCGGAGAGGGCGCACCTTTCGGTACGGCTGTGCGTGACGCACTTGAACATGCTCTGAAGCTCGGACAAAGCTTTGGCTTTGAAACAAAGAATCTTGACGGCTATGCCGGCTGTATTGATTACGGCGAGGGAGACGAACTTCTCGGTGTAGTTGCTCATCTTGACGTAGTTCCCGAAGGTGAAGGCTGGAAATATCCGCCTTATGCAGCGGAAATCGTTGACGGCAAAATCTACGGCAGAGGCGCACTTGACGATAAAGGTCCCGCCATTTCCGCAATTTATGCGCTTGCAGCAATAAAGAATGCGGGGATTCCCATGCGCCGCAGGGTAAGAATTATCCTGGGAACTAACGAAGAAACCGGTTGGGGTTGTATGGAACATTACAAAAAAGTTGCTGAAATACCCACAATGAGTTTTTCACCCGATGCCGATTATCCCGTCGTTAATTCCGAAAAGGGGATTCTTCATATCACCGTGAAGTGTAAAGCGAAAACTTCTGTTCGTGTAAACGGCGGAACGAGAGCAAATGTTGTTTGCGGTAAGGCAAAGGCCTTTGTTCCTATGCAGATGAGCTTGCAGCAAGTCAGAAACGCTGCCTCCGATTTAATTGAAAAAGGCTTTGAAATTGATACGGAAGCAGTAGAGGGCGGTACCGAAATTACTATTATCGGACTTGATGCTCACGGTTCAATGCCCGAGTGCGGAAAAAATTCAATGCAGGCTGCTTTTGCTCTGCTTAATTCGCTTTCGCTTGATAGCGACGATAAAAATGTTATCGCTAAACTTAACGATTGCTTCAAATTCGATATGCACGGCGAGAGCTTGAACCTTGACTGCAAAGATGACAGCGGCAGACTTACCATGAACCCCGGTGTAATTGACTGGGACGAAAACGGATTCGAAATTTCCATCGATTTCCGTTGCCCGATAAGCCTTGATATGAATAGCGTAAGGACTAAAGTTCTTGATGCCCTTGCTCCCTTTGATCCCGTTATTACCCACGAAAAACTTCAACAGGGTCATTTTATCCCTGCTGACAGCGAACTTGTAAGTAAATTGCTTGATGTCTATGCTGCACGCACAGGTAAGAGGGAAGAACCCCTTGCAATAGGCGGCGGTACCTATGCACGCGCATTCCCCAATGCAGTCGCTTTTGGCAGCGAGCAAGCAGGTATATCCGGTCCCGTTCATATGCCCAATGAGTATATTGGTGTTGATGAACTCGTATTCAATGCTTTGATGATTGCCGATGCTATAATCGCATTGGCAGCTAAAGAATAAATTTTAAAAGGAGTTAATTCGTTTTATGAATTCCGAATGGTCACTTGACGTACTTTACAAAGGATTCGATGATCCTAAGTTTATCTCCGATTTCGAAAAGGTAGATGAACTGATTGCGAATTATGACAAGCTTGCACAGAATGCAAAGAACATGGACAGCAAGCAGGTCGTTCTCGGTTATATTTCCGCCAATGAGGAAATGGATAACCTGATTTCGGATCTGTTCCAATTTGCAAGCTTGCGTTCAAGCGCAAATACAAAGGATGCACAGGCTGCTTCTTATGCAGGCAGATTGATGAACAAGCTGAGCGCAACCACAAGTTCGGATGTTATCCTCAAAAGAACTATTGCCCGTATAGATAATTTGGATGAACTCATTCAAAGTGATCCTATCCTTAAAGAATATGAGTATATGCTTCACTGCATCCGTGAGGACGATAAGCATATGCTTGATGAAAAATCGGAACAGATTATGTCCCTTTACAACATCAGCGGCGGCGGTGCATGGAGCGATTTGCAGAGCTTTTTGACTTCGTCGGTAACGGTTGATTACAGGGATGAAAAAATAGGTCTTAGCTCGGTTCGTAATCTTGCCTATGATTCTGACCCTCAAGTTCGTAAGGATGCTTACTACGCAGAACTTGCCGCATATGAAAAAATCAAGGATTCCGTTGCATTCGCTCTGAACTCGATAAAGCTTCAGGTAATCAATTCTTCACGCCTTGCGGGCTTTGCTTCACCGCTTGATGAGTCCGTTTACTATGCAAGGATGACAAGAGAAACTCTGGATGCCTTGCTTGAAACTATGGATGAGCATATGGACATCTTCAGAAGATACTTGAAGATTAAGGCAAAAGCTCTCGGACACGAGAACGGTATGCCTTGGTATGACATGTTTGCCCCGCTTACCAAGGGTGAAGGCAGAAAGTTCACCGTAGAGCAGGCAAGGGATTATCTTGTCGATATCTTCAAAAAGTTCGATAGCGACCTTGCTGATATGGTTCAGCGTGCATTTGACGAAGCTTGGATAGACTTCTATCCCCGTGATGCAAAGGTCGGCGGCGCATTCTGCTCGGGACTTGAATCACATGGTCAAAGCCGTATACTCACCAACTTCGATAGCACACTCGGAGATGTTGTAACACTTGCCCATGAACTCGGTCATGCGTTCCATAACCTCAATGTTGAAGATCATCGTCCCCTCAACCGCGGTTATTCAATGCCCGTCGCGGAAACAGCTTCCACATTCAACGAGAATGTAGTAATGGAAGCTGCCATTGACTCCGCACAGAGCGATGAGGAGAAGCTTGCACTTATCGAAAGTCAGCTTATGGATGCCGCTCAGGTTATCTGCGATATCTATTCCAGATTCCTCTTTGAATCGGCTGTATTTGAAAATAGGGAAAATGATTTCATGTTCGCAGATAAGCTTTGCGAAATGATGCTCGATGCGCAGAAGAAGGCATACGGTGACGGACTTGATCACTCATATCTGCATCCGTATATGTGGCTGTGCAAGGGTCATTATTACAGCTCAGGACTCTCTTTCTATAACTTCCCGTATGCATTCGGCGGTCTTTTCGCAAGAGGTCTGTATGCAAAGTATCGTGAAATGGGTCAGGACTTCGTCCCCGTTTATAAGAAATTGCTCAATACTACCCCGACAGCCTGCGTCGAAGATGCCGCCAAGGTTGCAGGTATTGATTTGACTAAGAAGGACTTCTGGGAAAAGAGCATTTGCTCTTACGAGAAACTCGTTGATGAGTTCGAAGTCCTCGCTAAACGCGTTTATAACTTTTAACAACCATGTCTCGGTTGGTCTTTTGACCTGCCGAGACGTTTAACAAAATTTTAAGGAGAATGCCATGAAAAAATTAATTGCAATTATTCTTACCGTTTCCATGTTGCTTATCGGCTCAAGCATATTTGCCGATACTACCTGTGATACGCAACAGCTCGTTTATTGGAGCTTTGAATCCCGTGAAGAAGCTGAACTCTGGTCAACAATCGATGCCGATGGCGACGGCAGAGCTTGGATCTGGTCAGGCGATGAACCCGACGAATACATCTACTCCTTTGATGGTGAGTATTATATGTATTCAATGAGCTATGATTGGAGTGCATATGAACCGCTGAATCCCGATAACTGGCTCATCAGCCCCGAAATTACTCTCCCTGCATCAGCTGAAAGCATTTCATTCGTTTTTGCTCTTTGCAGTAGAGACAGTTATACCGATATGGTTGAATTTTACATCAGCACGGATGGCGGCGAAAGCTGGGGCACTGCTCTTATGACTTATCAGGCTCTTTGCGTTTTTGATGAAGAATCATATGACATCACAAGATTTGCAGGTCAGACCGTTAAGTTTGCATTCAGACATGTTAATTCAAACAACGGCAACCAGCTTGCTATCGATTACATCGATATCAGCTATGTAGGCGGTCAAACCTACCTGAACGGTGACGTTAACCTTGACGGTCAAGTCAATGCTTCCGATGCTTTGCTTACAATGCGCTATTCAATGAACCTGATCGAACTGTCCGAAGATGCAATTCAGTGTGCCGACTTTGATAACAACGGCACGGTTAATATGACCGATGCAATGCTCATTCTGCGCTTCGCAATGGAAAATTAATTTGACAAATCCATTCAATGCGTGTATAATGTATACCTAAACAAAGAAAGGGAGGTTTTGATATGAAAATCATTACCATAAGCCGAGAATTCGGTAGCGGAGGCAGAGAAGTAGGAAAACGTCTTGCCGATGTGATGAATTTCAGGTATTACGATGCCGAGATTATTAAGACAATCGCAAACGAAAGCAATATGGATGAGAGTTATGTATCTCAAATTTTGGATAGTGGCTCGCTTTGGGATTTTCCGATAACATACGGAAACAGTATTGCCGCCTTTTCCGAACCGCCTTCCAATATGACAAGACTGTTGTCAGCGGAAAGACGAGTCATTCTTGATATAGCTAAGCGTGGCGAAAACTGCATTATTGTCGGTCGTAACGCCGATGAAATACTCAGAGCTTACCATCCCTTTAATGTTTTTGTCTATGCCGATATGCAAGCGAGAATTGCCAGGTGTATGAAACGCGAAAAGAACGGCAGCACCATGAACGAAAAACAAATGCGCAAATACATAGAGCGCATAGATAATAACCGCAAAAGACGCAGCCAGCTAATCGGCGGCGGTAAGTGGGGCGCAAAGGAGTTTTACCATCTTTGCGTTAATACCACCAATTGCGAAATCAAAAAAATCGTTCCCGGTGTTGCGGATTATGCAAATGCCTGGTTCGAATCAAATCATAACTAAACCCAAACTATTAAAACCTGCCGATAAGGCAGGTTTTAATGTTACGATTTTCACTTAATTCATCACCGATTAACGTCGCACAAACGCCACAGCTCGGGTGGTCATGCACTCCATACGTCCTTCCGGACCGACATGTTCGGGTGTGGTAAATTTTACACTTACATCGTCAATGCTGAGTTTACATGCTTTTGCAATGTTTTGTCTCATTTCTTCTCGATATTGACCAAGCTTTGGCTTTTGTGCGATAACCGTTGCATCAATATTGATAATGCTAAATCCTCTCTCTATTATTTTATCTACAGTACATCGCAATAATACAAGGCTTGAAATGTCTTTAAATTCAGCTTCGGAATCCGGAAACAGCTTTCCGATATCGCCAAGCGAACAAGCTCCGAGAATAGCGTCTATTATTGCGTGAACCAACACGTCAGCATCCGAATGTCCGAGTAATCCAAGCTCAAACGGAACGGTTACTCCGCCCAAAATCAAACTGCGGTTTTCGGTAAGCCTATGTGTATCTTCTCCAAATCCGACTTTAAACATCTCTAAACTCCGATCATGTAAAACACTCTGAAATATTTCAATATCGTCAGGTGTCGTTAATTTAAGATTGCGCCTGTCACCAGCAGAATAAAATAATTCATGCCCGAATGCATGGTAAATTGCGGCGTCATCCGTACATTCTTCTGTAACCGCATTGTATGCTTTACGAAATAATTCCGTATTAAAGCTTTGAGGTGTTTGAGCTGCAAGAACACCGTTTCTGTCGATTATTTCACCGCTTTTTTCATAACGAATCGTATCCACCATCGGCACTGAAGTTATGGCGCATCCGTTTTCTATCGTACAGTCAAGGTTTTCGGCGATAACTTGCTTGGTTATAAGACACCTCGCACAGTCGTGTATGGAGATAAATTCCATGTGCGCTTGCTTTAACGCAGCACCGACCGACTGCCGTCGAGTTTCCCCTCCGGTAACGCAAAAAGATTTAACCTGCGTTCTTTCTATTATCTTTTCAACGGTATTTCTTGTTGAATCGGAACAAACAAATATGAACTCATCCGCAAAATTCGAGAATGCTTTTACGCATAGCTCAATGGGAGTAAGTCCGTTGAACAGTAACTCCATCTTGTTAGTTCCCATTCGAGTTGAAGAACCTGCCGCAAGTAGTACCACGGAGAAAGTTTTATCTTTGTACATAATCAGTCGTCATCTTCGTCCGCATTGGCATCGTTGATGGTGTCGATAATTATGCGGTACATGCTGCCTGCATCATCTTTCCTTACTGTTTCTTTGATATCGCAGACTTCCGCAGTCAGTTTTTTTGCACCCATCCTGATACTTATAATGTCTCCGATTTTAACCTCTGTGGAAGGTTTGGCTACCTTATCGTTAATTGTAACACGTCCGAGAGAACAAGCTTCTTTCGCAATCGTCCTCCTTTTAATCAGTCGTGAAACCTTTAAATATTTATCCAATCTCATTTTTCTTATTCTCCAATCAAATCTTTTCCCATTGAACGAATTAAATCCGTGTTTCGTTTGATATTCGGGTCTTGAAGCCATGTTTCTATTAACTCATTCCAGTCATCTTCATTGCTGTCATTGGCAACAAAATAAGATACTTCATCCCAAATGTTATCAATAGCGACATCCCCGGGCGTTATGTCGGAAACATACTTGATTATATGTAAGCTTCCGTCATCGTCAGCGAAAACATTCGAATATTCACCTACGTCAAGCATACCGAATATCTCTTTGACCGTATCGCTCCAATCAGGTTCACAATCATACTCAAGGGAAATAATCTGTCCGTTGAGTTTTATTGACTCATATATGTCTCCATCGTCCGAAATGACATCAGAGTTTTCGGTGTACTTCGCCATTACCTCGGCAAAATCAATGCCCGATTCTATCTCTGCATAGGCAGCATCGATCTTAGTCCTTGCTTCGGCTATATACTCATTATACAAATCTTCACATTCAGCATCTAATTTCTTGTATTCGTCGAGCAGTTTTTTAAGCTCCTCTGCGTTCGAATCGGTGTTATTGAGTGCATCTTCGAATGCCAATTCCGAATACTTTTTAAATATTTCCTCCATTGCATCCTGCTTTTCTTTGTACTCATCTCCTATATCGCCACCGGGCTTGACCATGATGTCCATAATACGGGAATACCCATCGGGAACATATGTGACAGGACAGGCGTCATATTCAACTCCATAGTACTTTTCAAAGTACTCCTGGTCGAACTTGTATTGCTCGGGAAATGATTCGTATGCTTCCATATCCGATTCGTGTTGACTATTGTACCAATCCCTGATCGCATCATCTGATATTGTAAAGTCCTTACATACATAATCCTTGTAAGCTTCAATCGTGTACGATCTTACCATTTCATTCTTGTATTCTTCGGAATACTCGTCAAAACTTAATTTTGTACCCAGATAATATTCCGATAGGGCAGAGATGTATTCATTAAAATACTGTTCAACCGTTTTTGATGAATCTTCTTCATAGTCCGCCTCTGCCGTTTCCATGTATTCATCGTAAATTTCTTCAAGCTCTTCTTCGGCTTGCTTAATTGCTTCCTGCTTTTCCTCATCCGAAAGCTCAAAACCTTCTTGCTGCACATGGTAAAGTACCATCATGTCCGCAATAAGGTAATCCATAATCATATCTTGGAATACTATCAAGTCATCCTCGCTTGATACGCCTCCGCCGATTTGATTCATATAGCTCATGTAGGTTTCAAATGCTGCCCTGTAAAGCTCATAGCTTATGCTCTCGTCTCCTATTGACGCAACAACATTGTCCGAGTCAGGCTTATCTTCCTTTTTACAGCATAAAAAACAACTGCAAGTAAGAGTCAAAACAAGTAGTATTGACAATAATTTTTTAAACATAATAATGCTTCCTTTCGTTTTCTCGGTTAACATTATAGCATAACCGTTTTAATATTACCAGATAATAATTCCAAGAGAATTCTATTCGAAAATTGTTAAAATAATCGTTCACAAAAACGGAGGAATCTGTTATAATGATTGAAAGATAATGCTTTTTGGAGGTACTTTTATGAAATACGCAATCAAAACAGAAGGAATGGGTTGTGCCCATTGTATTAAAAGGGTTTCCGAGGCAATGGATCGTTTGGGTGCAAAGATCGAAAAGGTAGAACTTAACGATATAGTTGTCGAACTTGATAAGGACGAAGCTTGCGTCAGAGAAGCAATCGAAGACTTGGGCTTTGATGTTATAAGCATTAATGCACAATGAGCCTTGATAATAGGGTAGTGCTTGGTCTTTCGGGCGGAGTTGATTCTTCTTCTGCGGCACTCATTTTAAAACGGCAGGGTTATGATGTCGTGGGTGTTTTTATGAAAAATTGGAACGAGGAAGATGATGACGGTGTATGTACCGCCGCTGAGGATTACCAAGATGCAAAACGTATTGCGGAACAAATAGGAATCCCATTCTATGTAATTGATTTTTCAAAGGAATACTACGATAGGGTATTCAGCTACTTTTTGGATGAATATAAAAGAGGACGAACGCCCAACCCCGATATTCTGTGTAATTCCGAAATAAAATTCAATGCCTTTTTGGATCTTGCCATGAATATGGATGCTGCTTTTTTGGCAACAGGTCACTATGCAAAGCTAAGAAAGGATGCGGACGGTGTTCGTCTGCTCCGTGCTGTCGATAAAAATAAGGATCAAACGTATTTCCTTGCAGGTTTAACTGCTAAGCAACTTGAAAAAGCCATGTTCCCGATAGGCGAACTTGAAAAAAGTGATGTTCGAGCTTTGGCAGCCGAAGTCGGACTTGTTACCGCAACAAAAAAGGATTCTACGGGTGTTTGCTTTATAGGCGAAAGAAATTTCAAGAAATTCTTGATGCAATTTTTACCTGCAAAGCAGGGTAATATAGTTGACCTTAGCGGAAAAGTCATAGGGAAACATGACGGACTTATGTATTATACCTTGGGTCAGCGTCGAGGACTTGGTATTGGCGGAATGAATACGGGAACCGGAGAGAGCTGGTTCGTTGTAGGCAAAAGTCTGAAAGATAACCTTCTTATCGTGCAGCAAGGTGAGCATGAAGAACTATATTCCACGAGTTTGTATGCAAATTCACTTTCGTTCATTGCAGGAGAACCTCCGGCAAAGACTTTCAGATGCACTGCAAAGTTCAGATACAGGCAAAGCGATCAGCAGGTTACCGTATATATGGACGGCAATGGTGCAAGTGTTAAATTCGATGTGCCGCAAAGGGCAATTACACCGGGACAGTGGGTTGTTCTTTATGACGGAGATGTTTGTCTTGGCGGCGGACCTATTGATTCTAAAACTCCGCTAAAGCCTTTACCGAGTATTTTTAACTAAATTGGAGAAACAAATGGACATTTCAAAATTGATAGACCATACTCTGTTGAAACCGGATTCAACAACAGAGCAAATAAAAAAAGTATGTGACGAAGCAAAGACATACGGATTCAAAAGTGTATGTGTAAATCCTGCGAGGATTGAGCTTGTTGCCGAAGAACTGAAAGGGACGGATATCGCTCCTTGCTGCGTTATTGGATTTCCTCTGGGTGCAACGCTTAGCAATGTTAAAGCATATGAGGCAGGACAATGCATTCGCCTTGGTGCAAAGGAAATTGATATGGTAATTAATATCGGTGCGGCCAAGGATGGAAACTGGACTGCGGTCGAAGAAGATATCAGAGCTGTCGTCAATGCGGCGAATAAAAGGGCATTGGTTAAAGTTATTATAGAAACATGCCTGCTGACGGATGAGGAAAAAATCGAATGTTGCCACTGCGCTATGCGTGCAGGTGCTGATTTTGTTAAAACATCTACGGGCTTTTCAACCGCAGGCGCAAATGAACACGATGTAAAGCTTATGAGAGCTACCGTCGGAACTTCGATGGGAGTAAAGGCATCGGGCGGCGTCAGAACGACCGAAGATGCCGATAAGATGATTGCAGCAGGTGCATCAAGACTCGGCACGAGTAATGGCATAAAGCTTTTAGGTAAATAACTTCATAGTAAATAAGTAAATCTCCATGAGAATTTGTCCCATGGAGATTTTTTCATAAACCTATTTTTTACATACGAACTGCAAACGTTGAGATCTTTCGTTTGGTTCAATAACTGTAAAGCAGTCAAAAACCCTTATGTCGCTAAAACCGGTTTGCTTTAGCAGCATTATAAGTTCCTGTTCGGAATGTGCCATTTGAATATGAGTTTCATTAAAACGCTCATAAAGTTCATTATCCGTTTTCACAAAGAACTCTATGTTCATTTCAAGAAGTCTGTTCGTATCATCGTAGCAATTTTGCCAAACGTATACGGCATTCTCCCTTATATCCGAAAACGTGTTATCGGCAAGGATTGATTCAATCTTATACCTCGATGAGATGTCAAACAAAAGCATACCGTTAGGCTTCAGAATGTTATACGAAGATTGAAAAAATCGGTTGACTTCTTCCGAATCGGTAAGATAATTTACCGCATCGCATACCGCAATTACTGCGTCAAACGATTTCGGAAATGACAGGCTGCGCATATCCATGTGTAAAAACGGAATCCGTACACCGATATTCCTTGCTTTATTGCTTGCGATTTCAAGCATGTCATCGGAAATATCACAGCTTACAATGTCAAAACCTTTCTTCTTTAGCCTAACGCTGATTTCGCCGGTTCCGCATCCGCATTCGAGTATTTTGTTTGAATCCGCTAAAATTCGAGCGATATAGCTTGCCCATGAATCATAATCAACATCGTCCATAAAAAGATCGTAGACGTTGGCAAATGAACCGTACTGCATGAAGTCGATTACCTTCTTCTTCCGAATCTGTCCCTGTGACGCATGTGTCTTCTGCGCCTGTAGCGTCTGTGACCTGCGGTTCTGTTACTATGTGCAATCATTATAACTGAAAGCACAACCACAGCCAGAATAGAGCCGGCGACAATCCAGAATATTCTGCCGCTTCCGGGGTCTCGTGTCAAATACTTGGAGCTTTGCGTAATTGTATAGCCGTTTTCACAACTTTCAAAACGCCAAAGCAGATCATCGCTTGCATTTGTAATGATGTTTTCGCCGTTTTCTTCAAGTCTTACAGCTTTGAGCGTTCCGTTGGATTTTTCGGATGATAATGCGTAGCCGTTTGAACTTATTATAAACACATCCCCATCCCCAACATCTTCGGTGCGACTGTAATAAGCACGACCGTTACTGTCGAATAATTGCTTGTATAAAACAATGCGCTTGGCTGCTTCGGGTGAAGACGAAAAACGGAACAAGCCGTCTGTGCAGTAAATATAATACCATGCATCGGCAGTCATGTTGTAAAGACTGTTTTCATAATAAACCCAAACATAATATTCGTTGTTTCCGTGGGAAGACGAAAAACGCATATTTCCGATTTCACCGTTATCGGGGGGCGGTGTGTTGTTTGTCGGAATATTGACTTTCGGACTATCAACGCTTGTTCCCGAGGCAGCGGCAACATCTCTTGATGCATACAGCGGTGCGGAAACAGGGGTAACGCCGTCAATATAATAATCCACATATCCGATCAAATCGCCACTGCTTATCGGTGCGATTGAAGATTCAATTTTTAATTCATACTCAATGGCTTCCGGGTCAAGCTTGAGCCTCTCAAGCTCTACCATTATACCTCTGACAACAAGTCCGCTTAAATCGGCATGAACTTCGAGCTTGCCGTATTCGTCGTCAAAGGGTGAATATCCTGTTGTCTGAACGTTAAATGTCGTTTTAAGACCGATATCTTCAAGTGCAATTTCTCCGTAATTGGAAAATCCCCAGTCATATACTTGCTTAGCAACCTTGTATCTGTACTTTGAAAGTGTACCGTCGGCATTGCTGTCTCCGAACTGAATCAAAATCAGAGTGATACCGTTTTTCTTTGCTGCGGAAGCAAGACAATAACCGGCCTGATTGGTTTCGCCGGTCTTTCCGCCAATGCAATATTCATAAAGAAAACTGGTCTTATCTCCCTCTTTTTTGCAGATAAGCTTGTTTGAATTTTCAAGATGATAGCCGGCACTGTGCTTGTTATTGGGCGCAATATCATGTGTAACGGTGGAAATGACTTTGCTTACAAGCTCATTTTTTAATACATACTGCATTAGCAGTGCAAAGTCATATGCTGTTGTATAATGATTATCGTCATGCCTTCCGTCAACCGTGGCGAAGTTCGTATTCTTCATTCCAAGCTCGACAGCCTTTGCATTCATCATTTCAACGAATTTATCCACCGCTCCCGATTCTTCTATTTCATCACCGTAAACCTCAAGTGCGGTTTCTATGGCAAGCTCTTTTGCGGCATCGTTTCCCGATCTCATCATCAGTCCGTAAAGAACATCGATAAGTGCTATTTCTTCACCGCTTTTTAGTCCCATTAGTGAGCTTTTCGGTCCGAAACCCGATACTGCACGCCAACCGATGGTGACTGTTCGGTTTAAATCCTTTATGTTCTCAACGGCAAGAATTGCGGTCATGAGCTTTGTTGTGCTTGCGGGGAAAGCTTTTTCATACCCGCCTCGCTCGTACATGACAGAACCCGTGTCTGCTTCCATGAGCAGAAAATGAGGTGTGGTTATATCCTCGAACGGGTCAACTTCGTTGCCGGATTCTGCATAGGACATAAGAGGTAATGCCGAAAGCATAATTATTAAACTTAAAATGCAACATAGCAGCTTCTTCATTTTTTATTCAACATCCCCTTTTCTGAAAGTTTGAACGATTTCAATCATTTTCTTTTCTAATCTATCATTGTCGCAAAGTAAATCGTAAAGCGAATCTTCACTCAGAACACCTCTGCATAAATCCTGTGGAAGTGCATGATTCCCATCGTCATCGAAATCTTGCATCCACTGTGGGCTTACGTAATAATCTTCAAGAAGTTTCAAATTCGGGATTATCTTTTCGTATTTATCGAGAATTGCCGCAAGACCGTTAACCACGGGCAGTGCTTCGTTAAGATACCGCTCCATGGTAGATATGCGTTCTACCTGCTCGATGTTAGAGCCTGAACATTCCTTCATTGAATTACCATCTGACCCTTGCCTGTGCAATGTTGAGAGCATGGTCCGCTACACGTTCAAGATCGGTAAGAATTTCAGCATACAAAAGACCAACCTGTGCGGTACATCTTCCTTTTTCCATCCTCTTTATATGAGACTCCTGAAGTTCATCCACGATATCATCGATTTCTTCTTCCTGCATCTCGATTTGTGCAATGTCAAGATTATTCTTGCAAAGATAAAATTCTTCGGCATCGTTTACGATTGCTATAACCTTTTCGGTAAGATACTTCAGTTCATCATGCGCATGCTCGGATAAATGCATACCTTCGTCAACAAAATGACGAACGTACCCGGAAATGTTATCGGCATGATCACCGATACGCTCATAATCGCAGATGACATGGTGTGTCTGGTTTACCACCTTTGCATCCGCTGCCGATAAACGTAGGGCTGTAACGTCAACAAGTGCTTCGGTTATCAGCTTGTTTAAATAGTCAATCGTTTCTTCATTTTCAGCAATTTCAGCGAATTGAGCCTCGGTACGCTTGGGGTTATTAAGTAGTTCACACGATAACCTCAAATTGTTAATTACAATGCCGAACATCCTGTCGGTTTCGGCACGAATTTGTGCGATTGCAATGGAAATAGAGCCGAAGTCGTTTCTATTGATGTGCTGCAACATATGGCAATTCGTTTTGTCTTCGCCGGGAATGATAACCCTTGCAAGTCTTTCCATAAGAGGAAGGAACGGCAGCATAATTATCGACGCTGCAAGCTTTTCTATGAAGTTAAACAATGCAATTTGCTGCATTACATCACTGCTGAGACTGCGTACCCAGTCCCCAAACGGAAGGATATGCCACAGAACCGCAAATAAAATAGCAGAGAATACATTGAACATTACGTGAATTGATGCGGTGCGTTTACCGTCCTTTGTTCCGCCTACGGCAGCGGTGACGGCAGCAATACAGCAACCTATGTTCATACCCAGAATAATAAAGACAACCTGGTCAAGTGAAGTTACCGCACCGGACATTGCCATAGCCTGCAATATACCGACTGATGCGGAAACGCTTTGAACAATGGCTGTGAAAACAGCACCGATTATGATTGCAAGAAGTGCCTTATGTTCAAGACCTAACATAAAGTCCGTAAACCATGCTTCTTCCGACAGAGGCGACATGTGCTGGTTTAGCATATTCATGCCGAGGAACAAAATTCCGAGTCCCGCAATTACGGATCCTGCCGAATTAACATTCTTATTGTTGAAGAATACAATAAGTGCAACACCCACAAAGGCAATTATGGCTGCAACGTCCGAAATCTTTAATGCAATAAGCAATCCCGTTGCGGTAGTACCGATGTTTGCGCCGAGTATAATGCCGGACGCTCTCGTAAATTCCATCAAACCGGCATTTACAAAACCGACAGCCATTGCGGTGGTTGCATTACTGCTCTGTATAATTGCCGTTACAAACATGCCGATAAGCAGTCCGACAAATCGATTCTTTGTCAATCGCTCTAATATGCTCTTTAACTTGGAGCCTGCGAGCTTTTGAATACCGTCACCCATCAATCTGATTCCGTAAAGGAATAATGCCAGACCACCCGACATACCTATCCATGAGGCTGCTGTCATAATTTGAATACCTCCGTTTATTGGTCGCTTAATTTATCTGCGAACACAATTAGTTCATTAATTTCGATTTTTCTCCATTTTATTGACAGTAGGAAGTATAACAAAACTCGTTGAAAATTTCAACGAGTTTTGTCCTTTAAAAGCTTAATTGAAAAAATATAATTACTTGAAATGTAAGGAACTATTCTTCATTATAATAGCGAAGAACCAGCTCATCAATGGATTGTTGGTCATCTACCCCCATAGTTTCTCTGCTTGAATGCATTCCGAGTATTGCAACACCGATATCCGCTGCGCTCATTCCAAGCTGAGATGCGGCATATGAACCCAGAGTTCCGCCGCCTCTTAAATCGGGTCTGTTCATGTAGCGTTGGTACTTAATCTCGTACTTATTGCAAAGTCCCTCGATAATTCCTATCCCGACGGCTTCGGTCGCATAACGCTGTTCGTAATTCATCTTTATCGTGACACCGCCGTTTAAAACTGCATTGCAGACAGAATCAGCATATTCCTGATAGTTCGGATGCTTTGCGTGTGCAACATCGCATGAAAGCATGAATCCCGAGGTAAGTGCGTCTATGTGCTGCGTACGGCTTGCTCCCATATGCAGGGATATCTTTTCAAGCATCATTCCGAGTGTTGCGCTGTCTGCTCCCTGCTTTGTTCCCGAACCTACTTCTTCATTATCGAAAAGTATTGCGGCGGTAATGCCACTGCGGCGTTCACAATTGCATATTCCGTTTATCAACGCATAAGTCGATGTTATATTGTCAAGCCTGGGAGATGTGAGAATACTCTCGTTAAATCCACCGAGAATCGGCTTTTCGTAATTATAAACACACAGGTCATAGCTTAACACATCCTCGGGTTCAACATTAATTAATTCGGCAAGCTTTTTGACAAAGTAACCGTCCTTGTTAAATTCTTCTTCAACGGTATCCGTAATCGGAAGCATATCTTTGTTTGGATTAAGCTCTACACCTTTGTTGACACTGCGATTCATATGTATCGCAAGATTCGGAATAGTCAATACGGGCTTTGCAAAGTCAACAAGTATGCGCTTAGGATTCAATACATTGTCCGATTTGATTGTTGCCATACCGGCTATACTTAAAGGTCTGTCCATCCAGGTATTATGAATCATTCCGCCGTAAGGCTCTATGCTCAGTTTTAAGCAATCGCCGCAGACATTTTCAGGGTTGGGCTTAATGTAATAACACGGCCAATCAATGTGACTTGCCGCAAGCCTGAAATCATCACCGGGCTTATATTCGTTGCCTATATGAAACGCAATGAGCATTGTGCCGAAGCATCTGACGTAATAGTTGTTTCCAGCTTCTAAATTCCATGGCTCACTTTGCTTCAGTTCAATAAAGTTTTCCGCATTGAGTATGGTTTCAACCTCATTTATACAGTGATAAGGTGAAACGGATTTCTCAAGCATGGAAATGAATGAGTTGATATCACTTTTCATTTTTTACTCCTTTTAAATCGTGATGTAATTTAATAAACTTTTATCAGCGTTCGGGTTTCTTCCATAGGTTGATTATCGAAAGAATCGAAGCGATTATCGATATTAGGGCTGTCAACGCAAACAGGTATTTGGAAATATCGGCTGTCATAAAATCCATGGCGTCGTTAAACCTGTCAAGTACGAAACAAACCAGAACTATTAATGACAAGAGCAATGATGCATGCGAAAAAAGATTATTCAGTGCAATTCTGACACTGTGTTTCTTTGAATCGATTTTAGTTTTCATCATTGTTCCCTCCGTTGTTCGGCTCAACAATGTAGAACATATCGGTATTTGAACGTCCGTTCTCACAGGGCTTGGAATACAAACTTCCGTTATACCACATCATTGCAGTCATTCCTCCATCTAAATTATACGCCTGCGTACATCCCAACTCAAACATCAGCTGCGATAACTCCGCCATTGTCATTCCGTATGAATATCCCTCGGTTCTGCCGTCAACAATAACGGCACAATAATGCCCGGGCTCGTAATAGCCTATCGCACATCTCGGATGTCGTCCGGCAACATAGTCATTGCAGTTGAATCCCGACTCTATCGCCTGTCCGTTCTCCAACAAAACAGGTCCGAAACTCCAAGCATGCAAAGGGTAATTATTCAATATTTCATCCATATCCGCTGCGCCGGCATAATAGGTTTTCATCGTGCCGTCGCTGAATATGACACAAATATCCTGACTTGTATTCAACCTGTCACGGTACAAAACACCGTTGCGAATAACCAAACCTTTCTCTTTCTTCATCCAGTAATCGCCCGAACAGGCGAAAATAGCTCCCGTGCGCTCAGCCATAGTTTCAATTCGTTCCTTATTGTTGTCGGTTTGAGCATTCTCACACCTGAAACTGTCGATGTCCTGAATGTATATGTCGGCAACATAGTACGCTATAAGATAACCGTTTATCATCTTGCTGTATGAAGTCAGTTCAATGCAAACGTCATTACTTCTGTATGAATTGTCGTCAATTACTATTTCTCCGTCTGTGAATTTATCGGCATATTTTCCGCCAAGCAGTCCCGTAGATTCCGCTGTGGCAGTTTCGGTGGGAACTTCTTCCGTTACGGTCGGATGAACGGTTTCAGCAGGTACCGTAACCTCAATCGTAGGGGTAGGGGGCTGAGTGGGAAGCTCCGTGCCCATACCGTATTCATGAGGTCTTGCATGATGAAACCATGCAAAGGTTAAAATCAGTATCGCAAAAACAACTATATCGGCGGTTATTGTACAGATTACTTTTGCAGCATTTGTTTTGAATTTCATTTTATCGCCTTCTCTTTAAACACATATTTTCTCTGTAATACGAAATTAATCGGATACAGAACTATTTGTGCGATTATCTGCGCAAGCCAGGTATCAAAACTTAATACGGATGTAAATAGTGCAAGCAATCCGTAATTTGCGGCAAGCACAAGCACAGCAAGGATATAATACTTTATTACGCTTCCGCATGAATTTGCTTCGAATACAACCTTCCTGTTCAGCATGTAGTTGATGAACGAGCTTATTATTCTGGCAATAACCAGTGCAGGCAATTTGGGATCAAGCGAAAGTCCTGCAAAGATTAAATGCCCACTACCGTCGGATACGGATGTAAACACATGGCTCAAGATAAGCAAAAGCACATAGTCCACCAACCAGCAGACAAATGATGATGCCATAAATGCAAAAATCATCTTGTAGATTCGCCAAGAATCACGAAAGACGTGATAGTGCGAAGTCGGATTTTTATCCTCGTAAACCGTATCTATGGTTAATTCGTAAATGGGGATTTTCTTTTTTGCACACACAAGCAGCTGATTCATTTCGTACTCGTATCGGTCACCCTTTATTTCAAGCATGATGTCCAATAGGTCGGTCGAAAATGCCCTGAGTCCCGTTTGCGTGTCGTAAACTTTTACACCCGTGGTTAAAGCAAAAACACCTCTGGTTATTCCGTTGCCGATCCTGCTGCGCAGAGGAACTTTACCCACAAAGCCTCTGCTTCCCAAAATCAGTGAATCTTTTTTATTTGCCAATTGTTCCGCTACACGCTTTATGTCTTTTGTAAGATGTTGCCCGTCGGCATCCACGGTCACTATTCCCTCATTGTGAAAATCGTGTTCCTTTATCCAGCGGAAAGCAGTTTTCATTGCAGCCCCTTTTCCTCGATTTACATCGTGATGTAACACCTTTATTCGATCACTCAAGGCTTCGGCTGCATTAAAAATGTCGAGTGTTTCTTTTGAACTACCGTCGTTTACTACGATTATGAAATATTCCGTCTCATCTAACAGCTCGCGGATAACTCGCAAAAAATGTTCCTCGGGCTGATATGTAGGTATAACCGCAATCATTTTTTAGTCTGCGATTAACAAAGAATTTTAGTTTCTCGTTAATCTCTCCTTCCTTTGATAATCAACATAATCATTATAACACAAAAATGCCGATAGCAAAATAGGCATATCGGCATTTTTTTTCATAAAATTAAAAATTAATAACTATGACGCATTTTACGTCACCATATCGGTTCAAGCGTGGGCAGAGGCTCGACGGTCGGTTCTTCTGTCACGGGAGGTTCGTCTGTCGGTTTCGGTTCTTCCGTGATTTCGGGTTCACTTGTCGGTGCAACAGGCTGTTCGGTTTCAACCGGCTTGTCGGTTAATTCGGGAACAGGTGAGTCGGTTGTCAAAGGTGTGTCCGTCGGTGTGGGTTTTGAATATCCCGGAGGAACGGTCGGTACCGGGGTCGCTGAATAAGGAGTGTTTGTCGGACGTGAAGTCCTAAATTCTTGACCGCTGTACGGAGTAGGTGTTACTTTGCCCTGTATGTCCGTTCCCGGTACGGGTGTGATTTTATAACTGCTTCCGCCGGCAACGCCCGTAAACGGATTGCTTGTCGAACCTTCGGTTGCACCGGGATATGCGGTTGAATCATCACCCCAATAGGGAGTTTCGTACCCGCCCGGATTATATGTGTAGTTCGGGCTCGTTCCACCCGAACTTGCCCTGTTATTGTTGATAATTACTATCGCAAGAGCCAGCACTATAAATACCACTGTCAAAATAACTGCAAATAACGGACTTTCATTTATTTCGGGTAAAACCTTTCCGTGATACGAACCTATAAGCCCACTGTCATCCCTGCCGATTTCGATGATTACTATTGATGAATCATCGCTAATTCTGCTTTTGAGTTCTTCTGCTCTTTCTTGAACGGTTATGGGTTTTGCCAAAATCTCTGCGATTTCATTTTCGTTCAGGTTCTTATACACACTATTGTCGCACAGAAGAATTACATCGCCTGAATTTATTTCCATATCATCATAGATGGGAAGATCTAATGATTCCTTGGCAGAATAGCCGATGTAGCGTGTGCGTTCACCGGAGGTAGGGTCGATATGTATGTCGGTAAGTCTTACAATCTTGCCTGCACGAAGCATAAATGCCGCACAAGAACCGAGATTTGTAACAGCCAGTTTTTTGCCCTTTATTGCTGCCGAAACAATGTCACAGCCTGAATAACCTTTAGTGAAAATATCATCGTTCGTCGCAACTATTGAGTCAAACATATGATGCTTTAGACTTTCAAATTTTTTTACCGATGCAGGTTGATTCCGCATCATCTCCTGTACTGCGTGCGATAAGGATAAATCGGAAGATTCGTTCTTAAAGTTTTCAATAACGGAAATTAATAAACCATCGGATAAAGTTCCTTCGGTTTCTATCTCGCCATTTGCCGTGATAATTTTATCATTGTAACATATCTGTGTTCTGTCGCTTGATGATGTTGCGGCAAACTTATATCTTTGCATGAGGAAATCCTTTCCTTTCTTCATCTAAGTTATCCACTGAAGGATACATCGCCATTATACCGCATTATTGCCTTTCAATCAAGCACAAATGTTTCTGTTCTGCAATCGTATAATCAGCTCTTGCACCACATTGGATTTAGAACAAATGTGATGCCTTAAAATATATTTAACAAAACAAATAAAAAAGCTTGCATTTCGGTACATAGATGTGGTATAAAAGTAAATGCATCGGCTATGCTGTTACATGGTCGAGAGTTTTCGGTATCGAGTTTCCATCGCTCGTTGCCAACATATCAGGAGAAATGAAAATGAAAAAGGACATCCATCCTTCCTACGGTGAATGCATCGTTCGCTGTGCATGCGGTGAAACCTTTAAGAGCGGTTCCGTTAAGGGCGAGCTCAAGGTTGAAATCTGCTCAAAGTGCCATCCCTTCTATACAGGTCGTCAGAAGCTCGTTGATAGCGGCGGACGTGTAGACAAGTTCAAGAAACGCTATGGCATGAACTAATTTTAATTGAAAAGGCTATTTGTCTATTGACAAATAGCCTTTTTGCTGTGTCCGATTTTTTGCTTCTTAATCTTTCTCAAACCTTGCGGTATAGGTTGCAACGTCATTGAAGTAATCGAATTTGTCCCCTTCGGTGAGCCTAAAACGTTCTTTTTCGGAGACTAACCTACCTTGTTCATCGTACCAGCCGACAAAATGACTACCTACTCTTGCAGCTGCTTCAACATA
>CAYPXV010000011.1:0-2615 GCA_964414925.1 uncultured Clostridium sp.
TTACCTAATTGTAACTTCCGTTTGGTACATATTTGGAACTACACTGCACTCAAACATTGCATTGACGCTTGTTGACACATTTTCAGTTTGGTACATATTTGGAACTACACTGCACTCAAACTTGCACACGCATTCTTACTTCCAGGTTTATTGTTTGGTACATATTTGGAACTACACTGCACTCAAACATTGTGTAGGTTCTCCCTGCTTCTAACAGTGTTTGGTACATATTTGGAACTACACTGCACTCAAACTATCGCCCTCGGTGTGTGAGGTTTCACCCTGTTTGGTACATATTTGGAACTACACTGCACTCAAACAACGAAACATCCGTTAATAGAATGTAACTGGTTTGGTACATATTTGGAACTACACTGCACTCAAACGGTGCGTTCCACATACGGGTAGAAGCAAGAGTTTGGTACATATTTGGAACTACACTGCACTCAAACTCGGACAGTAACGAGAGAGAGCGGCAAGCCGTTTGGTACATATTTGGAACTACACTGCACTCAAACCGAAAACAGAACACTCATCGGAATGTTGTTGTTTGGTACATATTTGGAACTACACTGCACTCAAACTCCCGTTATGGTCGGGGCAACTTTACCGTCGTTTGGTACATATTTGGAACTACACTGCACTCAAACCTCAATTCTCACTGCGCATCAAAATGCTGCAATACGGTTGCGAACCCGTCGAAACATCGGTTATCGTGTAATTCCAATATTATTTTACAACTCACAGAGGTCTTTGTCAATAGTTATTCTTACTTCCATTGGAAATTTTTTTGCCGATATAGCATCAATTAATAATACATGAAACGCATGATCTATAATTGTTTTAAGAAAACACTCCACTTCGGAATCGGAGAAAAAACTGCGCAAATTAACAAAGACAAATACCTTATCACGCTCAAATTCTCTGACCAGCTCCATGTAGTCAATCAGCTTTTCTAAAGGGTTTTTATATTCATCTCGTATGGAAACACCAATTCCCTTTAAAATACCGCCCACAGTGCAATTGTTATAAACAATGTCACAGTTTAAATCAAAGGTAAGTTCATTTAAATATGATAAAAGAACTTGGAGCATTTCGTTTGTTTTTAATAAGTTTCTTTCGCTCATAGCATTCTTTTCTATTGATGAAATTATTTTATTTAACAAAGGTTTGCGGTTAAGATCAAAATGGAGACAGTTATCGATTATTTCAACCCACTTTTCCATATCAAGTATTTTATTGTTTTCGGATAGGACGAGCGTCCCGTCAGCTCCGTCCGCTTGATTGTATAAATCCTGTAAAACCGAACGAAGGAACGACGGATTTTCAATAACCAGTGTCGGCACGTTCTGTTTTGAAAAATCTATCATGGTTTCTATATACGGACTGCATAAAATCATAATTCGATTATCCTTTCGTCACTGCTGATAATATCGCTTTTCCATTCGCCGACGATGTAATCTATCTTTGAAAATTGCTTTTCGGTCACGGTAAGAACCTGAACAATTCCTTTTGACGGTTTGTTTTTGCGTATGTTTTCGGTCATGGTATTTCGGGCAGTATTATTAAACAGCAGCTTGCAATAGACGGATTCCTGCATCATTAAAAAACCGTTTTCAATAAGGAACTTTCTAAATTGACGGTAATCTCGCTGTTCACTTGAAGTGCCGACAGGCAAATCAAAAAAGACAATCATTCGCATAAATCTATAACTCATAGCTCCAACACTTAATGCAGTCCGGATTTTCAGTATTCAATGCTTCAAAAATACTGCGTGTATATATGCCAATTGCATTTAAAACCGTCTGTTGCTCGTTCCCGATATAAACATATGTATTGACAATATTGATAAGGTTTCGTTTTATTTCCTTACTCAATTCCGTCGGCTGCAATGAATAAACTGCTTTATCGACTAAGATTCGGAATGGTTCCATCAAGTCGCTGGCGAGGTTATATCGATTAAAAACATTTTCATGATGAAGACCGAGTTGGGTTAAATAACCGTTTGCGGCTATTTCCCGTGTAAATGCGGAAAGTAATATGGTATAGCCATAGTCTAATGCCGCATTGATGGGTGAGACATCCGACCGTGTAAAATCCATCCCGAAAACAGCATTGAAATAAACTTTGGCAGCATGTGCTTCTCGGTTAGTCGCATCCTGAAATTCTATTTGCTCGATATAGCTTTTTAAAAGCTCATTTTCTCGGTTACGACCTATTTTTAATAAAAACTCCGCCTGTTTTTGTATTTTCATCGCCACTATTCTTTCCCAGACCGCACCCTTGATGGGTGCAGTCCAGGAAAGTTGATAGCGAATTTTTCTGGATGTATCGTGACATCCGTAATACGGTACAAGCTCCGCTTGAGGAATGCGTTCGTTATCGCAAAAGATAACCTTTATTTTCCTGTTTATCAATTCGGATAATAAACAGCCTGTCATGGATACCGCCGGATTTTCAATCATTACAATTGCTATCTCATCCAAAAAGATTCGTTTCACGTCATCACTGCGGATAACCATATATCCCATTTTCAGATCAAGCTTGCACCGTGAAGAAATTATAACCGTTCGCCAACTCATGATTTCTTCCCCTCTAACAATTTCAGCAGATTA
>CAYPXV010000011.1:2715-27961 GCA_964414925.1 uncultured Clostridium sp.
AGGCAATTTTGAAAAAGGAGATTTATCGTCAGCTAACTTCTTAAGAAGCAAGCTATATAATTCCTCGTTTTTCTCTTTATCAGGCTTATATTCGCTCGATTTACTTTCAATGTTCAAAATGTACTCTTCCCACTTGGCTTCCAGAACCAATGGGAATATTGGTGAAACGCCAATTTCTCGCTTGGTAAAGTATTCCAGAGTAAAAGACCAACCATCCAAGGAAATGACCGTATGGATTTTCAGCTTTCTTTTGTCAAGCAGTAACTCTACCGCTTTGTCTTTAGTGCTTGATTGAATTTTGTGAAGCTGTTCGACAGTTACAGCTTCACGATTCTTTTCAAATCGTTCGACCTCTGTTATCGGAATCGGAACGAGGGTAATCTCTTTATACTTACCGTTTTCCTGCTTGTCAATCCCTGCAAGCACAAAGAATGAAATAAACTGTGATTTATAACCTCCATACTTTTTTGGATCAAGTCCTCTTTTTAATGGGTATAGGTCCTCATTTTTAGGCTGAGGAGTTATTTCAAAAAGTTTACCATCTTTGCAGTATGCATACTCAGTTGAATGAACTGCATTTTTCTGCATGGTATTTTTAATTACTTCAAGGTCCTCTTTGCCGTTCCAAAAAGGTGTACTGCCTTTAGAAGCCCTTTGCACATGCGTAAATATTGCAGCGAGCTTAAGATTATAGTTTTCAAAATCAAAATTTGATTTTGCTTTGTGTTGCTGTACATCATTTTGTCTAAGAATATTTTTCCTGCGGTTAAAGTCTAAACGCAACGGTTTTGTAAACTTCTCATAGTAAACATTGCCGACAGCGATATTCAAGTAAGCATCCTTTGCATGGTGCAGGTCATTTAGGAGTCTGCTCTTTGGAAGCTTGAAGACCTTGTTCTCGGTGTCGTTTTCATTTTCCTTATATTTAAAACCATTGCGAAAACCGGAAACAAGCCCTGCTTTTACGCATACAATTTCAGATTTCGGATAGTTCTGTTCAAGGAGATCCTTTACAACCTTTGTTGATTGGCGCACCTCAACTAACTGGCGATTAATAAACCCTCGTTTCTCATCCTCGGTAAATGGGGTTTTCCTTGTGAGACGATAATACTTTTCGGCAGACATAAGCCCTTTTTGTTTGAGCAAATTCCAAAGTTTTTTTACCTCAGGTTTTTCTTGAAATTCTTCCGGAACAGGATAATCATCACTCTTTTTACCATTTTCCGTTGAATGAACTAGTACCAGATTTTTAATCGGACTATCGTCCTTTCCCCTTTTGGATCTCGGGTAAATGTGATCGATATCGTAAATATACTTTTCACCTCTCTTTTCAAATAAATCATCGAGTTCGATTTTCTTCCCGCAATAAGCACATCTGCCAAGCTGCATATAGTACAGATAGAGCTTCTTGCTTTGCAATTCGTAATCGTTACTGTGCTCTAATTCTTTTTCAAGCTCATCGATCTGGTATTGCTTAAAGTTATCGTCGTTTTTTATACTTTCGTAAAGCTTTGTAAGCGTATCTTTTCGGCTATCCGGCTTACCTTTTTTACCGTAAATATTGCCTCTTGCCATTTCAACGAAGATTTTAGCAGGGGGATTCTTTTTTGCCCTTACAACATCACTCACGATATCCATTGTTCGGATTATTTGACGCTTAACCTTGCCTGAAACATACATATCATCAAGTAATTCGTTGAGCGACTCGGTTGCTTTTCTTCCGTAAAACTCGTCTCTCCGTTCGTTAATTTCATCAATGAATGTATACTTGTCTGAAACTGAAAGCAACTCATTATGATTAACGGGCTTTGCTCGCATAAACTCGATGATGGTTCTTTCGGTAGGATCATCACTATCACGTTCTTTGCCTTTTATTCCATCCAACAGTTCTTTTGAAAAACGCCCGAAACCATTTAGCCGTTGATTCGAGATGTAGTTACAATCGAAGTCAGCCAAGTTGTCTTTATCTTTGTTGTATTTCTCTTTCAACCAATTTTTCAGTCTTGATTTACTCTGGCTGTAAGCTGACTTTTGAATAATTTCTTCAACATCCTTTTCGTTCAACGTTCTGCTTTCAAGCATTTTCTTAAAGATATGGTATGATTTCAGATAACCCTTATAATCCGGTTCAATTCCGGAAATTTCGGAATTATCATCCAATTTACCCTTACATTTCAGCCATTCTTTAATTTTAGCGATTGTAACATTATTGCTTTGCTCTTTAAACAACTCATCATATAACTCTCGTTTTGTTTCATTATCTATCAAACATCCGTCGATTTTGATGTTGTTGATCTTGTCTAAAACGCAAAATTCCTCATAAAGCAGTGAGTTAGCGGGCAATACGTCCTCGTCGGGCAGATATGTACAGTGATTCGTCATTCTGCGGATGAATGCCTGTTCACTCTTTTCTTCGTCTATAACGTCCTGCCAGTTCCACGGGAGAATCTTTTCGGTTTCTTTTCCCTCCTGCTTTTCGAACCAAGCATTATTTGTACCTGTCTTATGAAGCGGACCTACATAATACGGAATTTTATAATCGAATATCGATAGGATTTTCTCTTTAACCGTCTTTCCGCTTTTATCGGACTCATTCAGAAAATCCAAATGTTCTGAGGCATTTTCAAGTATTATTTCCAACTCTACCCTATAAAGCTGTTGAGGAATAATCCTGTTATCGCTATTCACTTGCTTCGGAAGGAAAGTCTTTTCTTTTAAACGTTTCTTCATATCAGCAAACGTTGGCTCGTCAATCTTATCGGGAGTGATGTCGTTAATTATGGCGAGAATTCCAGTTGAAAAATTATTGATATCGATGTTTTTAGCCTTTTTAGACTGTTCATTACGAACATAACGACCATAAAATGAGGAGCTTTTGGCAAATGTTTCTTTGCTTTTTTCTATTTTGAGTTTTTTATACTCCGGATTCGATTCAACGTTATTTTCAAAAACAGTTCTATATGCTTCATTCTTGTATTTCCTAATGAAATACTTCAAAACCTTCAAATCTTTCCTATGCTGTTCATAGATTTTAATCTTTTTTTCCGACACGCATTTTGAATCGTCATCTAAATAAGAACAGCTCTTGGCGCAGGTGAACAGTTCACGTAGCTTAAACAAAAAGTCACGATCATCTTCCCTGTCAAGCTTTGAAATACCTTCGTCGAATTTTTCATCATCCATACCCAAGGAGATTTTACCCGTTACAGAACAGTTCTGAAAAATTTCTTTCAGCTCAATCGGTTTGCCTTTGAGTAATTCTTCTATTTTTTTGATTGGAAAATTTCCATTGAATGATAATTCCTTTGTGGAATTATTAGGTTCATTAATTAGCCTTTGCAGCTTATTGGGCGCATCAGCGGAGTTTGTCCAGGGACTTTCAGCCCATTCGGAAGCATCGACTTCGTTATTGTTTTTGGCATATTCAGCGGCAAAGCTCAAAAATTCATCATATTTTTCCCTAAAATCCGATGCGAAATTGCCTGATTCAAATAAGAAGTGCCCACGATGCGTGACGAGCCACGAGCAAGCAATGAAAACAAGACGAGGGTCGTAAATCTTTTTCTCCGAGATTTCGGGAAACACAGATTTTCTGCTATCGTCTTTAAAGTCTTCGCTATTAGGATACATCAAATCATAAATTAAGTGATGGATAGTGGGGTAACGCTCATGGTATGCTTCATCCGTCATGTAGCATCCGGTTGCATCCTTTTCAGGCAATACACGGTATTTCTTTTCGTCGTCTTTAAATAGCCTGCTTTCCTTGCGTCTTATAAAGAAAGCAGAGTCGATTTCACCTATTTCTTTAGCAAAAAGTTCTTCTAAAAGTCTGACTCTTCTGCGTTTGTGATTTTGTATGCGCCTTGCGGAACGATGTTGGCGACGTTCTTCGGCATTTTCACCGGCGTCAAAGGTATGAACACCCCACATGAGTTCACCTTTATACCTTAACAGCTTATAATTTGTATCGGTAACAGCCCATCCCACGGAATCCGTTCCGACATCTAAACCGAGATAATATTTTTCATTTTCCACTATTGACATTCTCCATTCTTTTGTTTATAATTTACCTGTAGTATTTGGAACTACGCTGCGAGTTCAAATAAGGGCTTCAAAGCTAACCGAAAATCTGATGTGTACAGTGTGTACGTAAAAAGTCCTCTTTGGAGGATTTTTTATTTTATCCGAATATTCTTTTAAAAACTGCGCCCGTTGATATGCCGGGCGCAGTTTCGGTTCTGTTAATTAAACAAGGTTCATTGCCATGCGCATGATGTATGTTGCATCGGCAAGGTTTACCTGACCGTCGTGGTTTACATCGGCAAGGTCAAGATTGAGGGTTGTGGGAATATTCATTGAGTAACGCATGACGAGCATTGCATCCTGAAGGTCAACATTGCCGTCGCCGTTTACGTCACCAAGTTCACCGACCAGGCTGGTGTTGAGAGCAACGTTGTCAACATAAGCTGTGTCATCGTATCTGTCAACGCTGCCGTCCTTGGAGTAAGTCCACTTGAAGGTGTAAGTACCCGAGGTGCTTGCAGTGTAGGTGTACTCGGTCCAATCGATTTCACCGGACTTTGCGAACTGCTGTGCATTGTTTACGTAGAACAGGAGCTTATCGTAGTTCGATTCACTGCTTACTTTGTAGTCGAAAGTAAGGGTGTCGCCTGCTGCCATGTTGACAGTGAGCGAGAACTCGGAGCTTGTGCTTGAACGTGACTGATTGGAAGACTTTGCATAGTCGTTCTCAACTACCCAAGGATAAGAACCGTTGGAGGTGAAGAACAGATTTCCGCCGGGAACGTTCAGAGCGGTTGTGAGGGTGTGAGCAATATAGAAATTGCGTACCCATGCACAGTCGCTTCCGGAAGAACCGCTGCCATCCTTAATGAACGAGAAGGTGATTTCGTAAGTACCGTTTGCGGGAACCTGATACTCGTAAGTAGCATAGCTGTTCTGATTACCTTTGGAGAGAACTTCCTGTCCGTTTACGGTGAATACGAAACGATCACCGCTGTCTGCGCTTACTTTGTATTCAAAGCAAATGCTGACGCCTGCCGAAAGATTTGCGGCAACGGTGGAAATAGTCGAGGTTGAATTGTTAACGCCGCTGTTTCCGCTCTTAACTGCATCGCCGTCAATGCCCCAGGGATAGTTTGCGTCATTTTCAAAGCCATAGCAAGTGGTTCCGGAGTTAAGAACTGTGCTGATGGTATCGCTTACGACAACGTTGCGAACAAATGCCATATCCTGTCCTGCTGCACCGCTTGCGTTCTTGATGTACTCCCAAGTGAGGGTTGCCTGACCGCTGCCGGGAATGATGTAGGAAACGGTCTGCCAATCGGTTGTTCCGCTTACGCTGAGCTTTTCATCGCCGTCAATGCTGAACTTCAGATAGTCGCCGTTCTGCTCACTGCTTACTTTGTACTCAAAACTTACCATCTGGTAGGGTTCAAAGGTTGCGGTTGCTTCAAGAGTGGAAGTGGAGTTGTTAACTCCGGCATTGCCGCTCTGTGCTACGGAACCGTTCATTGTCCAAGCGTAGTTACCGTTGGAGTTGAAGGGGAGGTAGCTGCCTTCACCATTGAGTTCATAGAACTTCATGATGTTTGTTACACAAAGCATACCTGCACCGCCGCCGGCAAGGTGGGGAGCTCTTGCGTTATTCTTGATGATTGAAGTTACTTCTTCAACACTCATGTCGGGATCAACGGACTTGAGCATACCGACAACGGCAGCAACGTGAGGAGTTGCCATTGAAGTACCGTCCATTGTGGTGTAGCCACCGCCCATGCGTGCGCTGCGAATGTCAACGCCGGGAGCGGTGATATCTACAACGTCACCCGTGTTGGTGAAGTAGGGGTATGCGTCGCTGCTGTTGTGTGCTGCAACGGTGATACAACCTTCAACGTTTGCGGGGCAACGATCTTCTGCTGCTGCACCGTTGTTTCCTGCTGCTACGCAGAATACACAGTTGTATTCATAACCCATTTCTACGATTTCTTCGTATCTCTGATGCTTGTCGGAAGTACAGCCGCCGCTGAGACTCATGTTTACGCCAACGCAGCCCTGAAGAATTGCATATTCCATTGCGTTTGCAATAGTGGTATCATAACCGCTACCGTCTGCACCGAGGGACTTAAGAGCCATAACCTTGACATTGGGGAGAGTTCCGTCGATGATGGTACCGGAAACGTGAGTTCCGTGACCATGGTCGTCTTCGGGGTTGGAGTCGCCGTTCTGGAAGTCATAACCGGGAACGAGTCTGTCGGCGATCATGGGGTGGTCGCTGTCGGCACCGGTGTCGATAACAGCAATAACCAGCTCGGGAAGGTCATCAACCGAATCAACGGTTGTGAGAATCCAGCTGTTGAAGTCCTCGGCGTCAACATAGTTCTCACCGTAACCCCAGGATTCATAGCTGTAGTCGCCGGGAGTTGCGCAAATCTCGGAAATGCCGTCGATGTCTACATATTCAACATATGAAAGACTTTCGTACTGCTTCATTGCAGCTTCGGCTTGGTCGGGTGTTGCATACTGGATAACGTGAAGATCGTTGTATCCGTTTACATATGCTACTGCACCGGTGTAGTCGAGTTCATGGCTGCTCTTTACAACAATACGAGCGCTTGCAAAGCAATCGTCATTGTCTTTTACGTCTTTAAGACCGTAAGTTGCAGTCATTTCGTTAATCCTGTCGTTGAAATCAAGCAGAGATTCGATTCTTGCTTGACGCTCGGCAGGGGTCATGGGGGCGGTCTCTGCTGTCTCGGCACTGATTACCGGAACAAGACAGAGGCACATCATCATGCTTAACAGCAATGCGATGATTTTTTTCATGGTATTCCTCCTGTTATTTTGCTCGATTTATAAATCGAACCAGTCTATCACATCTTATCAAAAAACTTATGTCAAGTCAACCTGTGAAATAATTTTTTTCTTATCTTAACATATTCGTAATTTAGATACAAATGATAAATATATCAGTAAAAAACAGTGTCTCATAGCACTTTTTTGCAAATACTATTGCTTGAATCAATCAAAGGAGAATGTATTAATGATACACGATGACACCGTAAAATTACTGCGTGAATGTGATGCCGGTATAAAGATGGGAGTAAGTTCAATAGAAGATGTTTTGCCCCATGTTGAAAGTTCCGAATTATACGACTTGCTGAATGAATGTATGAATAAACACGAACAATTGGCGCATGAACTTGAAAGTCAGCTTCAAAGCTTTGACGATGAGGGAAAGAACCCCAATTTCTTTGCCGAACAAATGGCAAAAATGAAAACAGGAATAAAACTTAAAATGGAAGATACCGATGCTACTATTGCCTCTCTTATGACGGACGGATGCAATATGGGCGTTAAGTCGCTAAGCCGCTACCTCAATCAGTACGCCGATGCAAGTGAAAAATCAAAGGATATAGCAAAAAAATTGATAGCACTTGAAGATACGCTGTCAAAAGACATACGAGCATTTCTTTAGAAGGCGGATGAAAATTAATAAGTTTCGTATGATGGTGTTGAAAAACGGACGAAGTTGAAGTATAATAGTGATGGGCAGTAATCTATTGTAAAGCCGGTTAAGTCCCGGAGCAGCAATCTCAGAGTGCTTGATGGCAAATGCCAAGACGAATTTATTTCGGCACCGGACTTGGTAAATAATGGGATTTTGTTAACTTTATCGATAGATAACTGTAATGTAAACATGAGGGAGAGATGACGCAATGCCCATAATTTCAATGTTTCGTGGTATTAAAATATGCATTTACTGGAAAGATCATATGCCACCTCATTTCCACGCATTTTATGGTGGCTCGGAAGTTCTTGTGTCTATCGAAGAATTGGAGGTCTTGGAGGGAACAATGCCATCTAAACAGTTAAAAATGCTTTTAGGTTGGGCAGCTTTTCATCAGGAAGAATTGCGGGAAAACTGGCAGCTTGCAAGAGATCAGCAGGAGTTGTTCGCAATTGAGCCGCTGAAATGAGATATTTTTTTCGGAGGTGAGAAAATGGCGAATACAACAGAATATTATCTTTCTAAAGGTTTTGATCGTAAAACAGCGGAATATTACGCCCACGGAAGAAAACGAATTGTTGATGTCACTCCAAATGATGACTTTACTTTAACAATCCGCTTTGACAATGGTGAGAAGCGTCTTTACGACGTGCGTCCGCTGTTCAAAAAAGGCACTGTATTTGAACCTTTGATTAAGCCGGAGAACTTTAAACGTGCCTATGTGGATGATACGCACTGCGTAGCATGGGATATTGATCCTAATATTGATAGCGGTAAAGTGTGGAACAATAAAGTCGATCTCTGTTCTGACAGTTGCTATATTGACAGCGTTGCTTTCAATGAGGAGTAGAAGCCTAAAAACAGGGACGTTTTTATCGGTGTGCCGCTCTGGCTTTTATCGATAACTTAAATGCTTTAATGTAACGGAAATAGTACAATACCATATAAAAGATTCATCAATCGAGTTTTTCGGTTGATGTTTTTTATGTCGGACTTGAAAGTTGAGAAATGCTTTGATATAATTAAACTGAATTAGTGTGCGATAAAATGATAAAGGGAGCGTTTAATGAGAATTTTAATAGTAAATGATGACGGATATATGGCACTCGGTATAAGGGAGTTGGCGAAGGCACTTAAAGACAAGCATGAGGTTTTTATCTGCGCTCCGTCCGAAAACAGAAGTGCGGCAGGACATAGCCTTACACTTGACAAGGGCTTGTATGCACAACGAGTAACAATCCCCGAATGTGAGGATGTAACTGCGTATGCCGTTGACGGCACTCCCGTTGATTGTCTGAGGGTTGCCATAGGTAATTTGGGCTGTGAATGTGATATTGTGCTGTCGGGAATTAATCAGGCTCCCAATCTGGGAACGGATATTATCTCATCCGGTACCGTTGCCGCCGCCAAGGAAGCGGCTATGTTGGGGTACAACTCCATTGCAGTTTCAAGAGACGGCTTCGATACGCAGTTCTTTTGTGATGCCGCAGAGGAATTTAAGAAAATGCTGCCCGACCTTCTTTTCTGTATGACAGAGAAAGAGCATTTGCTTAATGTTAATTTTCCGCATTTGCCGAGAGAAGCTTATAAGGGCATTAGGACAGGCTATACCGTTTTGCAGAGTTACCCCATTAGATTCGATGAAAAACTCGATGATGACGGTAAACTGCGATACTATGCAAGAAGCGTAAAATTAACTCAAATCGATGAGGAGGATACTTCGGACGAAAAATTCGTGCGTGATGGATTTATTACCGTAACTCCGCTAAAATACGACTATACGGATTATGAACGTATGGCAATAATCAAAGAACGCATTGAAAGGGATTATCTGTAATGAAAAAAGTTTTGGTTATCGGCGCAGGTGCGGCAGGACTGATGGCAGGGGCTTTTGCGGCTCGTGCAGGAGCAAAAACAGAAATTGCGGAGCAAAACGAAAAAACAGGAAAGAAACTCTTTCTGACGGGAAAGGGCAGATGCAATATCACAAATTCGGCAAGTAAGGACGAATTTATGAAGGCAATTGCTCATAACGCAAGGTTTATGTTCAGCACATTCGATTCCTTCTTCAATGATGATATCATTAATATTATCAATGCCTACGGTGTGGAGACGAAAATTGAAAGAGGCGGAAGGTATTTTCCTCAAAGCGATAAGTCAAGCGACGTCATTCGTGCATTGAATGCGTTTTGCAAAAAAAACGGAGCATTGATAAGACTTGATACGAAAATAAACGACATAGAAAAGACGGGTGATAAATTCATCGTTCATTTTGATGGGCAGCCCGACGGTGAGTACGATGCCGTAATCATCGCAACAGGCGGTCGCAGCTACTCGTCAACGGGTTCTACAGGCGACGGATACAGATTCGCCGAAAAGTTCGGGCATACCGTACTAAAACCGAAAGCTTCGTTAATTCCGCTGGTAACAAAGGAAAAATGGCCCGTTGAATTGATGGGACTTTCACTCAAAAACGTCAAGCTTCGTGCATATAAAAAATCAAGCCTCGGTAAGAAAAAACCTAAGCCGGTTTATGAGGAACTCGGAGAAATGCTCTTTACTCATTTCGGAGTCAGCGGTCCGCTTGTTTTGAGCGCAAGTGCATTCCTGGCAGATGAACCCGAAGATGCAAGACTTGAAATTGACCTAAAACCCGCACTCTCTCATGAACAGCTTGATTTGCGATTGCTTAGGGATTTTGAAAAATACAAGCATAAACAAATAAAAAATGCCATGGTCGATTTACTTCCGCAAAAGCTTATTGACAGGATTATCATTCAATCGGGTGTTGACGAAAATACAACCGTCGATGAGCTTACCAAAGAGCAACGAATGAGCATTGTGTCAACTCTTAAATGCTTAACTCTTACGGTTGAATCAACTCGTCCGCTTGATGAAGCGATAATCACTCACGGCGGTGTCGCTATTAAGCAGATTAACCCGTCAACTATGGAGTCTAAATTGGCAAACGGTCTCTATTTCGCAGGCGAAGTTATCGATGTAGATGCTTGTACCGGTGGGTATAATTTGCAAATTGCCTGGTCTACCGGAGCTGTTGCGGGACGTTCCGCTGCGGAATGTAACCAATAACTTCCTATTTGAATATGAGGGGGATTATAAAATGAGTATTATTAACATTGCTATTGACGGCCCTGCCGGTGCAGGAAAAAGCACTATAGCAAAGCTTCTGGCAAAAAGAATGAATTTGACCTATGTCGATACAGGGTCGATGTTCCGTGCCCTGGCACTAAAGGCTCTGCGCCACGGCTTGAATGTAGAGGATGAAGAATCGGTTAAACCTATTCTCGATTCAACCCGTATGTCCTTTAAAAAAATTGATGGTGAACAACATATATGTATCGATGATGAGGATGTTGAAGCATTTATCAGGAATGAGAAAATAGCGGATGCAGCTTCGGTTATCAGCGTTCATCCTTCCGTGAGACAAAAACTGCTCGATATCCAGCGGCAAATAGCAAGAAACACGGACATAGTCATGGACGGCAGGGATATAGGTACGGTCGTCTTACCCGATACTCCGTATAAGTTCTACATAACTGCGGATAGGGAAGTAAGAGCTATGCGCAGATTTAAGGAGTATGAACAAAAAGGAATCTTAGCAGGAAGAACATTCGAACAACTGCTGAAAGAACTTGAATCGAGGGATGAAAGGGATATGAACAGACAGACCGCTCCGCTTCGTCCTGCCGAAAGGGCGACGATTATCGATACTTCCAAAATGACCGTTGATGAGGTCGTTGATTTTATTCTTGAGGATATTGACTGATGCTGTATTATATCGCTGTCTTTTTGTTTAAATTGCCGTTAATGCTGCTTACTCGTCCGAAAATTTACGGTAAAAAGGAGAATTTGAAATTGAAGGACGGTGCTATCTTCGTTTGTAATCACAGAGCGATGATTGATCCCGTTATGCTTGCGGCTATCAGCCCGAGAGCTATACACTTCATGGCAAAAAAGGAACTCTTTGAAACTAAACTCGGAAAATGGTTCTTTTCTTCTTTGTTGGTTTTTCCCGTATCGAGAAAGAGTGCGGATATAAAATCGATAAAAAAAGCAATTGCCTTGTTAAATGAAGGAAAAGTGTTCGGCATCTTTCCCGAAGGCAGACGCTCCGTTACGGAGGACATGGATGATTTTGAACGAGGTACAGCTTTTATTGCCGCTAAAAGCAATGCGCCCATTGTACCTATTTACATAAGTCCCGACAGCTACCGTAAATCATTCAGGTTCAAAGCTATGATAGGCGATGTGATTTATCCTGCGGAAATTGCCAAACGCTGTGATAAACGCAAGGCGGTGGATGTAATAAATAATGAAATGCAAAATTCATTGGCTAATCTCGGTTTTATGATGAAGCAAATAACCGACAAGACTAAACACGGAGGCGTCAAATGAAACTGATGGTTGCAAAGGACTTGGGATTCTGCTTCGGAGTTCGCCGTGCCGTGAACATGGCTCGGGAGGCTGTCGAAAAACTTAAAATCGATAATCCCAATGCGATTGTCTATACATACGGTGAACTTATTCACAATAAAAATGTGATTGAAGATTTAAAAAAATCGGGCATAATCCCCATCGATGATTTCGATAATCTGAAAAAGGATGATGTTGTCGTTATCAGATCCCACGGTGTTGCGAACGAAGTGTACGGAAAACTCTGCGATATCGGTGTGAATATAGTCGATGCGACCTGTCCGTTCGTTGAAAATATTCATAAAATAGTAAGTAAAGCATATGAAAAAAAGGAACAGGTTTTTATCGTAGGCAGTAAGTCCCACCCCGAAACCATTGGTATTAACGGTTATTGTGATTATTCCGCCGTCTTTATAGAAAACGAACGGTCGATTCCGAAATTGAACGACGGTAAAGGTTGCCTTGTTGTTCAGACAACATTCGATTCCGCTTCGTTTGAACGCATAGAAGAAGTAATTCGCCGCAATTACCCGAACATTCGGATCAATAAAACTATCTGCAATACCACACTCAACCGTCAGCAAGAGGCGGAAAAATTGAGCAGGGAATGTGATATGATGTTGGTTTTAGGGGACCCTCATAGCTCCAATACGCAAAAACTATTGGATATTTGCAAAAAAAATTGCAATTCTTCCCAAATAATTTCAAATAAACGAGAAATTTCTCTTGCATTCTCAAAAAAATCTGCTATAATAGTAGGGATTGTTGCCGGTGCTTCTACACCGGATTCAATAATAATGGAGGTTATTCAAACCATGAACGAAATGGATAAGGCTAATGCACATTGCACCGAAGCCGTAAACAACGAAACCACAGCAGCTGCCAATAAAGCAGCAACGACCATCGACGACAACGCCGTGTTTGATGAAGATGCTATCGCAAAGACTCTCATCCGCATCAGGGCGGGACAGGTTATTACCGGAACCGTTATACAGATCACAGATGGTGAAGTCAGCGTAAACATCGGATATAAATCCGACGGATACATTCCCCGTAGCGAATTCTCAAATGACCCCGATGTTGATATCGCATCGGTATGCAAAGTCGGTGATGAGATCGAAGTTGAGGTTCTCAAAGTAAACGACGGTGAAGGCAATGTTCTGCTCTCTCGCAAGAGCGTTGAGAGTCAGAAAGCATGGGAGGAATTCTCTGCTGATGCCGAGTCCGAAGGTAAGATCCTCGAAGGCGTTTGCAAGGAAGCCGTTAAGGGCGGTCTGGTTGTTATGTTAGATAACAACGCCAGAGCTTTCATCCCCGCTTCCCAGGTTGCAGACAGGTTCGTCCCGGATCTTGGCGAGTATGTTGGTAAGTCCATGAGGATTAAGGTTCTCGAGATCGACCCCAAGCGTAAGCGCATCGTCGGATCTCGTAAAGCAGTTGTCCGTAAAGAAGCTGAAGAAGCTAAAAAAGCTATTTGGGCTAACATCAAAGTCGGTGAGCGTGTCACAGGTACCGTTCGCAGAATCGCTAAGTTCGGTGCTTTTGTTGACATCGGCGGCGTAGACGGTCTGCTGCACATCACTCAGTGCTCCTGGAACAGGGGAGTTAACGACCCCGCCGAGGTATTTGAAATCGGTCAGAAGATCGACGTCGTTATCCGTGAGGTTAACGCAGCCGAAAAGAAGATTTCTCTCGGTTATAAAGAACTCCTTCCCAAACCCTGGGAAACCGCTGACGAAAGATACGTTGTCGGTAGCATCGTCGAGGGTAAAGTAGTACGCATCGTTGATTTCGGTGCATTCGTAAGTCTCGAGCCCACTATCGAAGGATTGATTCATTCTTCACAGATCAGTGTTAAGCGTTTTGCTAAGACCGAAGAAGAAATCCATGAGGGCGACATCGTTCGCTGCAAGGTTCTCTCAGTTGACGTGGCTAAGAAGCGTATAAGCCTCAGCCGCAGAGAAGCTATCATCGAAGAACAGCCCGAAGTAGCGGAAGCTATCATGGCAGAAGAAAAAGCTGCTCGTGATAAGGTTCGTCAAGAACGTCAGGAAAGACGTCAGCAGGAAGAACAGGCTCGTAAAGAGGCTGCCGCAGCTCGTGAGGAAAGACGTAAACAGCGTGAAGAACGCAGAGCAGAACGTCCCGAGCGTCGTCGCCGTGAAGAACCCGATTATCAGCTTCCCCCCGTTGAAAGTGCAACCACTTCCCTGGCTTCACTGCTCGGAAATCTTCATATCGAGGACTAATTCAATCGTTTTTCTCAATAGTTTTATACCCTATGGAGTGTTCTGCTCCATAGGGTATTTTTCGGTTTTTAAGTATTTTAAGTATTTATTTTTATCGTCGGAGCTTTAACTTTAACCTTAAATATCCCTGCTTTATAAGTTTGCCCGGATATTTATGCACGATTATAGCTCCAAGAACCATTGCCGAAATTTCATATAGCCGTATCTTTCCGTTGTTACAGTATAAAAGTGTAAGCCATGCTCCTACACTCACGATTACAGCATATACAACATCCGTTACACCGCTTAGATATTTGTTTCCGTGTAAGCGAATAATTGCAAGCATTTCATAGAGGATTCCTGCCAATAGCCCCGTTCGCAGACAATAAAGAAAAATCGGTATCTCGTTTAGTGTCGTACTCATCAGCGGAACATCCGTGAAAATAAAGACCCTTTGGGAGTGGGTAGGTCGTCATATTCTATTGCACATATCTGCCCGTTTATTATTATTTGCCCCTCGTCTAAATTCAGCTTGGTAATATGAAGTTCATTCCCCTCAATCGTCATTCCGCCTCCGTCCGATAACAGCACTATCTCCGTTTCGTTGAAACTCAGTACATCCTTTATACCCGTTAAGCTTGCAAATTCACGATTCTCAATGTGTACCGCATGACTTCTCGGTCGCATTTGCCCGATCCCCTCAAGCATCGCTTTGTTGTCTACCATTTTATTCCCCCTTTGTATTTTTGCTTATTAATTCTATGCTTTACATTGCTTTCTTATGCTGCTGTTGATTACCGTAATGATTTATGTTACAATTGGTGTGTATTATTTTAGAGGTGCTTTGTTATGGAAAAATCCGATTTGATTCGATTCGCCGATAAGCTTGGATTTAAAAAAGTCTATTTTACTCCCTTAAAAACATTCGATTTCGCTCCGGATAATCCCTTTAATCTCGTTATGGATGCCAAAACTTCTTTCGATTTTGCATCCTCGATTGTTATTTTGGTTTATCCTTATCGTGCTTTTAATAAAAATACAAGAATACCGTCTTATTATCCTGCCTCAAACAGTGCTTACCACGCTCTGTCCGATTTAATTCAATGGCTCGAAAATAATTCCGTTCATGCCGTGCGTGCCAATATTCCCGTTAAGGCTCAGTGCCTTAGCTGTGGGATAGGAACTCAGTGCAGAAATTCCCTCATTTCCATCCCTCCCTTCGGTACGCGCATAGTTTTATCCGCTCTTGCGGTTGATTGTTTTATGCCTCAATCTTATGATGAAAAGGATGTTCCTTGTGAACTTATTTGTCATAACCACCCCAATTGCGCTGCACAATGTCCCGCAAATGCAATCGATGCTAACGGTTTGATTAGGGAAAAATGTATCAGATTTGAAATGGAAAATGCTATTCATTCGGATAGAGCCAAATCACTTATGCAAACTTATATAGGCTGTGAAGTCTGCCAGTACGCTTGTCCGAGAAATAATAAAAATGCCTCGTCTCCCACGGATGATTTACTTGATGCTTTCGATACTAAAAAACTCATAGCCTTCGATACCCGAGCAGCAAGAAAACTTGTAGGTAAAAATATGTCGAGCAACGGAAAACTTTCCGCAGAAGCTATCATTATGGCGGCAAGAGATGAGCCCGATTTCTTTGAAAAATATGAAAAGGAAATAGAAATTGCTTCAAATTCATCCTTCCCCGCAATTTCCGATGCATTGAACTTCGTAAGAAAGTTAAACGATAAATAATCCTATTAACAGTAAAATCCTGTGCCAAACGGCACAGGATTTTAAATGAAACATGTTGAACTTTTTTCACGCTTTGACAGCTTTACTCTTTGTGGCAATCACAGCCGCAGCCGTCTTCACCGCAATCGCAGTCTTCATCGTCGCAATCACAGTCGCATTCGCATCCTTCTTCAAGAATCGTGGATGCAATCTCGATAAGATTCTCCATATCCTCGTCGGCAGGTGATACGAATTCCTCTGTGTCGTCTTCTTCGTTAACGATAATCTTCATGATGTAAATGCTGGTCTCGCATTCGCATTCTTCGTCTTCTTCACACTCGCAATTGTCATTGGAGTCAATAAGTATAGCGTACTCGTTGCCTTCATAATCAAAATACTCGATTACGTCAAGCTCAAATTCATTTCCGTCATCATCAACAAAGGTGACAAAATCTCTTTCTTCACAATCGCACATGGTATTCTTTCTCCTTACATGATTTTGGGAACACTTCTCCCGAATTTATTGTAACTTATCCACGCCGAAAATGCAATAGTCTTTTATGCACATTTATCTCGAAATGGCTCGAAAAAAGAGTATATTATTAACGGTACTTGAAATTTTTCTCTCTTTGTATTATAGTTGTCGTATAAATTAACGGAGGTTAAGTTTATGTGGAAAGAGTTTAAACAATTTGCATTCAAGGGCAATGTAATGGATCTTGCCGTCGGCGTAATGATCGGCGCAGCATTCCAGAATATTGTTAAGTCTCTGGTTGACGATATCTTTATGCCGTTATTCGGACTGATTCTGAATACTTCAACCCTGAATGCAAAGTACGTTGTTCTTAAAGGAAGTCAATTCGTTACAGAGGGTATGACCGCTGCCGAAGCTACAGCAGCAGGTGCATCGGTGTTGACCTATGGTGCGTTTGCATCCGCTGTCATTAACTTTCTTATCATTGCGGTAATTATTTTCTTCATGGTTAAGCTGATTAACAAGCTTACAAGTCTCGGACGTAAGAGCGAAGAACCCGCAGCACCCCAGCCCAGGGTTTGCCCGTATTGCAAAAATGTCATTGCCGACGACGCAACACGCTGCCCGCATTGCACAAGCATCCTTGATGCTTCACTCGATATAAAATAATTTTCAGCGCTTAGAAAGGAAGTAATACTATGGGTATTTATTCACAATGGGAAAACATGATGCAGGATACCGATTCTCCGGAATTCGAGCATTTCTGGAATAGCTACATTCAAAAGGAAAAGCTTGCATATCAGAAGATTCTTTCGGATACTTCGGTCGCTTATAAAGGAAAAGCTTCCGAGCTTGCGGCAGGTTTCGATATGACAACGGATATCTTCGCAGGTTTCTTAGACGGAATTAACGATAGCCTCGTTGAATCAATCGACGTTCCTTCCGTAGAGGAGGATTCAGATATTAATCTCAACATTGATTTTGAAAAGCTTTATTACAATATGCATAAAGCTAAGGCGGATTGGCTCTTTAATCTCAAAGAGTGGAACGCCGTTTTATCCGACGATAAACGTAAGGAGATAACCAAAAAGTACCGCGTTTCGGGACAGTTTGTCAATACTTCCCCAAAAATCGGACCTAATGAACCCTGTCCGTGCGGCAGCGGTAAAAAATATAAAAAATGCTGCGGCAGACTCCAAGACTAATCATCTGTGCCTATCGGTTTTCCGATAGGCATTTTCTATTCGCAATATTAGTTTCCGTTTCCTTTGCCTACGGCATATATCGCAGGGTGGCTTTTGTACTGCGTTTCATTCAGCTTTTTTCGTTCTATCTCGTTTCCGTTCAGATAATAAACCAAGTACGTTTCATACCTGCTTCCGACCATGGGCGGTGAAACCAATAAAACTTCTCCCACATTTAATTCGTAATCATCGTAAAATTCATCCGCTTCGGGCTGTATCGATTCGATAAATCTGCTCTCAAGCTCGATTTTATCGTATCCTTCATTAAACTTATCACCGTATATCTCGCATATCAATTTATCCCCTTCCAATCGTGAAAAGATATAGACCGTGTTGCCCGTTGTGTTTGTTATAACCAAATCCATTCCGCCTTCGCTTATCGCCGCATCCAGCCCACCTGCTACATACGTTACAGGCTTTGAATGATTGCATCGCATCGGTACGTCAAGTCCTGCTTTCAATGCGGCAATATACAAGTTAGTGCTGACTTGACAGATTCCGCCGCCGTACTGTTCTTCACTGTTAAGTCCGCCGTTGATAAACGCTTCCGCTTTGCGCCAGCCGTTTTCCTCCGTCCGAGTTCCTAACAGCGTATCGAATGAAAGGCTTTCACCTTCAACCAATATCGTTCCGTTGAGCTTTGACGCTGCCAGTTCCAAATTGTGAACCCTGTTTTCGTTATATCGGTTAAAGGTAGTAACGCTTTTGCTGCGAAGAACAGGCATTTGCGGCTCATTTGAATTATCATTTACCTCGTAAACCGAAATGTTAATCTCATTTATTCCGCTTAAAACTTCGCTCTTAACTGCGTCAATATCCATCTTGCGCCCTACATTGCCGTCCTTAATTATAAAATGTTCGTCCGTATTTGATTCTTCAATTATTTTAATCCGCTTCGGTACAGGCTCTGTATTTATCGTTTTCGCAATTTCATTCAGCTTTGAGTCCAAAATTTCATTGTTTACGGGCAATACCTTGATTTCATAATCGCTTGCCGAAATTTTTGCCTGTGTAATTATTTCATTCAAATTGCTCTTTAACGTTATATCCGTCGGTTCTATTTTAAATGACTTATCTTCAAAGATAAGATTACAATAATACGCTGATATAACGTCCGCTTCCTTTTGCTTCAGCAGTGGTATTGCTTCCGATTCCGTCATGCCCGAAATGTCGATTTCTGAAATAACCGTGCCGCTTTCAAATTTGAAAATTTCTTCTTCAGGTAAAAATTCTTCTTTTTCGGCACTGCATCCGTAAAACAACAATAATATAAAAAGAATAAAAAATCCAATAATTTCCTTACTTTTTTTCATCATTCCTCCGAGTTTCCAATTATTTTTCTTAGTATGATGTTCCAATATGTCCTTTTTTATGGTATAATCATTCAATGGACACCTTTCAAATTAAAAGTGATTTTATGTTAATCGCATTAGATGAAGCAAAACTTGCCGCCGAATCCGATGAAGTTCCGGTGGGAGCTGTGGTCGTAAAAGACGGTGCGGTCATTGCGTCGGCACATAATCTTGTCGAAACTTTGGGTGATGTATCCGCTCATGCGGAGCTGATTGCAATGAGAAAAGCATCGCTTTTGCTTGAATCAAAATGGTTGCGGGATTGCGTTTTGTATGTGACGCTTGAACCCTGTGCCATGTGCATGGGTGCTGCGATTAATTACAGAGTCGGTGCGATAGTGTTCGGCGCATTTGAACCAAATACAGGTTGTTGCATTTCAAAAACGGAGCTTGCTCCGCATATTCCCTATGTCGGCGGCTTGGAAGAACAAGCTTGCAAAAATATCCTTTCGGAATTTTTTAAAAAGAAACGTTAAAATGTGTTATCTATTTCGGGTTATTCCCGAATTGATAAATAAAAATGGAGGTAAACCATGAAGAAAACAATTAAACTCATTGTTTGCATGATCTTGATTGCGACAATGACATTCGCAACGGTTAATCTGAGTGCTTTGACTTCACCCGTCAGCAGCATCGTTTCAACCGCTAAGCAGGATGAACGTACTGTAATTCAAGTATGTGATCCCGATGAACTCGTTCCGATTATCGTAAAGCTGAAGGATGAACCCATCCTTGCCATTGCGGAAAAAGGAACCGATAAAGCCGATGAGCTTAAAGCGGAAATGCTTGAAAAGCAGGATAAGGTCATCGATAATATCAGTATGCTCACTAAGAGCCCCATTGATGTCGATTACCACTATGTCATGCTCTTTAACGGCTTCTCCTTCGTCGGAGAATACCGCCTTATAGAGGAAATTAAAAAAATTAAAGGTGTTGCCGATTGTTATCGCAGTGAAGTTTATAACCTTCCCGACGATATCGATGAGGAAGATACCAAAATGGGCACGAGTGTCGGTTTCATCAATGCCGATGAACTCTGGGAAATGGGCTATACCGGTCAGGGACAGACCATCGCTATAATCGATACAGGTATAAAAAAGACACATACCAATTTCTCGACCGCTCCCGACCAGCCTCACTTCGATGCATCCGCTATTCAGGCGGTGCTCGATAATAACGATTTGTGTGCAGAGCAGCGTTATAATTATGGAACTTTAACAAGCACAGAACTTTACTACAGCGCAAAGCTTCCGTTTACCTTCAACTATGTAACCGGTTCAAATGATGTCGGTCACTCAACTGCCGGCAGTGACCACGGAACTCATGTTTCAAGTATTGCGGCCGGTTACGACTCCACCGTTAAAGGTGTAGCTTACAATGCTCAGATTATCTCCATGCAGGTATTCTCAAGCGGTGGCGGTGCATGGTCCGATATCCTCGCAGCTCTTGAAGACTGCGTCTATTTGCAGGTTGATGCGCTTAACATGAGCCTCGGCGCAGACTGCGGTTTCTCAACTTCGGATGAAGATGTTGAACAAGTCTATGCTCTGCTTGCAAGCACAGGCGTTAACCTTGCCGTTGCTGCCGGTAACAGCGACTCCGCAGGTTCAGGTAACCAGTTCAGCGGTAAACAGCCTACCTTCAATATCGATAACGGTGTCGTTTCCGATCCCGGCTGCTTGAGTGCTTCTCTCTGTGTTGCTTCAAGTGAAAAGAATAATCAGTTCATTCCTTCAAGCTTCACAAGCTGGGGTACAACTTCCGACTTGAAAATTAAACCCGAAATTATGGCTCCCGGCAGCAGTATCTACGCCGCTACCGATTCGTCATATTCAGGCTCCGATTATTCAACCAAGAGCGGTACATCCATGGCAACTCCTCATATCGCAGGATGTATGGCTTTGGTTCAGCAGTATGTAAATGCCAACTTCCCCTCACTTTCATCGGCAGAACGTGCGGAAATGGTAAATACTCTGCTTATGTCTACTGCTGTCCCGGCTGTTATTAATAACGTTATACCTCGCCCCGTCAGACTTCAGGGCGCAGGTCAGGCGGATGTGCTTGCCGCAATCAGCACTAAAGCATATCTCAGCGTTGAAAACAGCATCCGTCCTAAACTCGAACTCGGTGATGACCCCGAACGTACAGGTGTTTTCGAATTAAGCTTTGACGTTGTTAATTTCGGAAATACTCCCCTTACCTATACAGTTGATGTTTCGGTACTTACCGAAAGCACAAACGCCGCAAACTTTAACGGCTATGCAGGCTATTCTATGGCAGGTACTTCCTTCTGCATTACGGATGAAGTGGATATCACTCAGCCTTCTACCATTACCGTCCCGGCAGGTCAGACCGTTACAGTTAATGTTTCAATCGATGTCAGCCGTTACGCAGAAACTCTTAACGAAAAGTTCCCCGTCGGTACTTATATCGAAGGTTATGTAAGACTTCTCGGCGATGTCAACTTGACAATGCCTTACCTGGGCTTCTACGGCGATTGGAATGAAGCAAGTGTATTCGACCGCGGTTATTACTACGATGAATATCTCGGTATGACCACCGACTGGCCGCAGGAATGGGGCGTAAACAGTGCAGGTTCTTCTATAAGCGATACCTCGTACGTTAAGTTCGGTATGAACCCCTTCACCGAAACTCAGGACTTCCTTCTTGACCGTGCAAGTATCAGTCCCAACGGCGACGGTAAAATGGATGCCATCGATACCGTTTATACCTATCTGCTCAGAAACTGCAAAGAATTTGTATATTCAATTTATGACGCCGAAACAGGCGAGGAATACTTCAACCTTTCGGTCCCCTGGGAACGTAAGTGCTACGAAAACGGTTGGAATGCTTCCGCTTATCCCGTAGGTTCTTATGATTATAACGCAATCACTCCCTGGTATGCAGAGGGCATTGAGGACGGTACTACCGTTATCCTGCGCATGACAGGTTATCTTGATTCAATGCGTGAGTTCGACCCCGAAGAAAACGAGAATGCCGTCTGGGAAATCCCCGTCACTATCGACAGAACCGAACCCGAAATCGTTTACTGGAATTTGCAGGACGGCGAATTGCTCATCTATGTCCGTGATAACCATTATGTTTCCTATGTAGGTGCTTATTCCAACGCTTCCTGTACAGACCTTATCGACGGAACAGGCGTTGAGGAAATTCAGCGCGGTACACTGTCGATGATAAGCCTTAATGTTGGCAATCGTGATCAGGTTTATGTTAAAGTCGGCGATTACGCTTATAACTTCATAACCCAGGCTGTTTCCGGCGAAGGCGGTTCTCTTGAACCCATCGACCTCGGCGGCATTGAACTGCTTCAGCAGTCTCCCGAAGTTTATGAGGGATTCAATACCACCCTTAACATAATCAGAACTCCCTCCGATGCAAATAACTTCACCATGGAATGGACTTCTTCCAATGAAAGCGTTGCTACCGTTTCAGGCGGACTTACCAAAGGTACTGTTCACGGTGTCGCAGAGGGTACTGCCGTTATTACCGCAACCGCAACGGATAAGAACACCAATCGTATCTTTACTGCTCAGACTACCGTAACCGTTTTGGATTACCCCACCATCAGTGAGGCTGCTTGCGCTCAGGGCTTTGACTTTGAGTTTTATACAAGCGGTAACTATGCTTGGAGCATCTTTATGTCCGATGACAGAGTTTCCGTAAACAGCGGAAACCAGAATATGGCAAGCACTCAATCTACCATCACTATGGAAACCGTAACCCTCCATGCAGGTGACGTATTCAAATTCGATTGGATGGTAAGCAGTGAAAATAATTATGACTGGCTCGTATTTTACGTAAACGGCACTCTTGAGGAAAGAATCAGCGGCGTAACCGATTGGGCAACTTATACCTATACGATTCCGAGTGACGGTAACTATATCTTCAAGTGGTCGTATGAAAAGGACGGCTCATTGAACAGAGACGATGATACCGGCTGGATCGACGAAGTCAGAATAGACTATGCAAATCCGCCCGTTGACACAGGTGATGGCGATATCAACGGTGACGGCGTAGTCAATACCCAAGATGCTATCCTTGCACTGCGTCATGCAATGAACCTTATCGTACTGTCGCAGCAGCAGCAGTTGCATGCGGATGTTAACGGCGACGGCAGCATTACTGCCGCAGACGCTGTTTACATAATTCGTATCGCTATGGGTCTTGTCTGATTGTAACAATTATTTATACACAGCTTTAGGCTGAATCCATCGAGGGACTGTCGCATTATTTATTCGCGCGTCAGTCCCTTTAATATTGAAAAAAAGAGAAAATTATGTTAAGATTGTGCAAAAGGAATTTGGAGGAACTGTCTTGAAAAGATTTTTGGCTGTTATTTGTATCTTGATTATGGCTGCCGCTTTCGTTACTATCTGCCTTTCGCTGATTATAAATCTTAACGGAAGCATACCGGTGGTCTTATTCGTAATCGGAATAGGATTGTTTCTTGTCGTTAAACGTATGCCCGATAAAGAACCTTCCCAAAATGACGACGATGAGGTTGTAAATGGAAAATAAAAAACCGTCCGCATTTAAAAGGTTTGTATCTTACTATAAACCTCATCTTAATTACTTTATTCTTGATATGTGCTGCGCTCTGTTTATATCCGCTGTCGATATAGCCTATCCGCTCATATCAAAAACCATCCTTAATGATTACCTCGCTCCCGATAACCCTCAATATAAGGCTTTCTTTATATTGATTGCCGTATGTACGGTTATGTACATTCTCCGCACTGTCGCAAGCTATATCGTTACTTATTACGGACATAGACTCGGTGTGCGTATTGAGGCAGATATGCGTAGCGATGCTTTTTCCCATATGCAAAAATTGGGGTTCAGTTTCTATGATAAATCGAGAACAGGCAAGCTCATGGCAAGATGTACCACCGATTTGTTCGATGTCACCGAACTGGCTCACCACGGCCCCGAAGATGTGTTTATCTCTATTGTAACTTTCCTCGGTGCTTTTGTTGCCATGCTCTTTATCGAATGGAGATTGGCTCTCGTCCTCATTGCCGTAGTCCCCTTGATGATGTTCTTTGTGATGAAGCTCAGACGTAAAATGAATACAACATCTCGCAAAGTTAAGGAAAGTACGGCGATTATCAATTCCGATATCGAGTCTTCCATAAGCGGTTCAAGAGTTGCCAAGGCTTTTACAAATGAAAACTATGAACTTGAAAAGTTCAACAGGGGCAGTCGGGCATATGTCAAAGCAAAAACCTCATATTACAAAACCATGGGTGCTTTCCAGTCGGGTATGGAGTTTTTTACCTCTATTCTCAACCTGATTGTTCTGGCTGTTAGCGGCATTCTGATTATGAACGGCAAAATGGAACTTACCACTTTGGTCGTTTTCTTGCTGTATGTATCTTCATTCGTTACGCCTATCAGAAAACTGGCTGCGTTTGCCGAACAGTACACAATGGGTATGGCAGGCTTTAAACGCTTTACCGAACTACTCGAAACCAAGCCCGATATAGTCGATAAACTCGATGCCGTTAAACTTGAAAATGTTCGCGGCGACATTTGCTATGATAATGTCAGCTTCGCTTACGGTGAGAATCTCGAAAACGTAATAGAGAACATCTCGATGAATATTCGCAGCGGGCAGTCCGTTGCGCTTGTAGGTCCATCGGGAGGAGGAAAGACAACCCTGTGCCACCTCTTACCCCGTTTTTATGAGGTATCAAGCGGTAAAATTACCATTGACGGAATCGATATCAGGGATGTAACGGTGGAGTCGCTTAGGAAAAATATCGGAATCGTTCAGCAGGATGTATTTCTTTTCGCCGCTTCGATAAAGGAAAATATTCGTTACGGTAAAATTGACGCTACCGATGATGAAATAATTCGCGCTGCCATGGCGGCTGAAATCCACGATGACATAATGCAAATGCCGAATGGGTATGATACCATCGTCGGCGAAAGAGGTATTACCCTTTCGGGCGGACAGAAGCAAAGGGTCTCAATCGCAAGAACTTTCCTTAAAAATCCGCCGATTCTGATCCTTGATGAAGCAACAAGTGCGTTGGATTCCGCAACGGAAGCAAGAATTACCGATGCATTTGAAAGATTGAGCGAGGGTAGAACCACTATCATTATCGCACATAGACTTTCTACTGTCAGAAGATGTGATAATATCATCGTCATCGATGAACACGGTATTATAGAGTCGGGTAATCATGAACAGCTGATTGCTCTTGACGGCGAATATAAAAAGC
>CAYPXV010000012.1:0-26820 GCA_964414925.1 uncultured Clostridium sp.
CGACTTTGGAATGGTTATTATCTTTCGGACAAACGGCTGCCACGGCGGTAAACAACGCTGCCTCCTCACGTGTCATACCCTCAGGTATTTCCGGTGCGTTGCCGGTTTTGCAAGCAAACAACGAAAGGAAAAGTGATGTCAAAATCAAAACGGAAATCACTTTAATAAAAGATTTCATAGTACCTCCTACCTGTTAATCGGATTTTTCCCGAAGAAGCTTTTTAACTTTCTTTTTTATGCGCTGAATTGCATTATCGACAGCCTTAACGGTTTTAGACAAACTTTCGGCTATTTGCGCATATGAATAGCCGTCAAGAAAGAGTTCAAGCACTTGTTTTTCGAGCGTTGTAAGTCTTTCGTTCATTTGAGCAATGAGTTCATCATAGGATTCTTTTTCGATAATCAGATCCTCCGGGTTATCAAGATTCGGAACAACCAGATTATCGGCAAGAACGGTATCGCTGTCATCATTGATATTTTCAAAGACATTTCTGTCGAGTGAAACATAGTCATTGAGTGGCTGATGCTTTTTGCGCACTGCGGTTTTTATTGCGGAATAAATCTTACGGGAAATACAAATTTCTGCAAACGAACGGAAACTGCCTCCACGTGATTCATCATAATCCCTTATTGCCGCAACAAGACCTATAGAACCTTCCTGAATCAAATCCGACTTATCGGCACCAACAAGAAAGAACGGTCTTGTTTCCAATTTTACGAGTCCCATAAACCTGACAATCAATGCAGATTCAGCATCGCTGTCACCCGACTGTGCCAATTCGACCAGTTTTTCATCGGAGTAATCTTCAAAGTTTTTGCCCGGCATGGATATCCCCTTTCGAATTAGCCGTTAAGCTCCTGTCTGTTCTTTTCGAACATAATTACAGCACCCGCTACGCCTGCATTGAGCGAATCAATATGACCTTTAAGCGGTATGGATACCAGAAAATCGCATTTTTCTTTAACGAGCTTACCCAGTCCGTTGCCTTCGTTGCCGATAACCAATCCGAAAGCACCCTTCATATCGGTTTCGTACATTGATTTTCCTTCCATATCCGCACCGACAATCCAAAGACCCTTTTGTTTAAGCTCATCTATGACAGCAGCAAGATTCGGCACTCTTGCGATACGCATATGTTCTGCCGCACCCGCACTTGTTTTCACTACGGAAGCGGTTACGGAAGCGGAACGGCGTTTTGTTATTACAACACCGTGTGCGCCGGCACATTCGGCACTGCGGATAATCGAGCCCAGATTATGGGGGTCTTCTATACCGTCAAGAAGGACGATAAAAGGTTTCTCGTTTCGAAGCTGCGCATAATCCAGTATGTCCTGAATATCGGCATATTCTACGCCCGGAATTTCCGCAACGATTCCCTGGTGATTACCGGGCTTGCCGTTATGACCGAAAGGCATACAAATCTCATCGAGCTTGAATCTTTCAACCTCTTTGATAACGAGATTTGCCTCATGAGCAAGGGTGATAATCTCGCCCAATGAACCGTCAAAACCCTTTATTACCAAGATTCTGTCTATACTGCTGCCGCTTTTGATTGCCTCTTTGACGGGATTCCTTCCCATAATGATGTTGGGAAGTTCAGTGGGTTCGCTTTCAATCGGAACCAAAGCGGGCTGTTCGAATTTCCGTCTTGAAAACTCTCTCTCTTTTTCAAAACGCTTTGCGCCGAAGTCTCGTTTTTTATCATCAAAGCGACCACGCTCATCATAAGGTTTACGGGGACGGCGATCAAAGCCTGCTTTAGCGTTATCCCTATTGTAAGTTGCCTTGCTGTGCGGAACAAAGATTATGTCGGAGCTTGTTTTAGCATTATCCCTGTTAAAGGGTCTTGATTCATAGTCGAAACGGCTCTTTTTCTCAAAGGAACGGTCATTCATTTCTCTGCCTTCAAACTTACGATCAAATCGTTCATTTCTACCCTGTCTGTCTCCAAATCTACGTTCCGATTTGTAATATGAGTCACCGTCATAGGGGCGATCACTTCTTTGTTTGCCGTCATACTTGCGTTCCGAACCATAACGCTTGCCCTTATCGGGGCTTTCGCCGTAACGATTTCCCCTCGGTTTATCGCCATAGCGGCGTTCACCGTTAAAGCTCGGTTTCCTATCGTAGGGTTTCTTGCCGCCGCTGCCGGTTCTTTTGTCATCATCGTAATAACTCATAATCATTCCTCGCGTTTACTTATTTGTGTTGTATTTGCAAATTTATCCATATTCTCATTATCCTCATTTTTCCCGATAATGGCAATACGCATAAGATAGTTCAATCTTTCGTCTCTGCCTGATAAATAAAGGAAACCGACAAGCGATTCAAGTCCGGTTGAATGACGATAATCAAGGATTTGAGCATTTTTAGGTACACTGCCCATATGAGCATTGCGTCCGCGTTTAAACACAAGCATTTCTTCCTCTGTCAAGAGACTCTCAATTCTCCTATACGCTTCTGCCTGAGCTTTTGCACAAACAAGCTTAGCTGCCTTCATATGTAAGCCATGCGCCGTGAGTGTTGTTGTGCTGACAAGCATAGAGCGAACATACAGGTCATAAACCGTATCACCGATGTATGCCAATGCCAACGGGCTCATCGTAGCCGGGCTTTGAATTTTATCGGTGCAAGCGGAAATTACCTGTGAAAATACACTTAATTTGGGTTCCGTATTCATTTCATTTTCAATATTTGCATACCACATCAGTTTCTATTATACAACAGTTTTTCCTTATTTCAAGTAGGCAGGCAATAAAAAAGCAGAAATATAGTTTTCCCGTTTATTGAAGAAACGATTTCGATGTGATACAATCTCTTTGCTCAAAAAGAAACATTATTTTTACCTGTTGAACGGCTTTTGTATCGACGGGGATCGGAGAAAAAATGACAAATGAAAAAATCATCACTCTTGCCGAGAGCATGGGTTTTGCGGCAAAGATAATATCAACAAATCAAGTGCCGATAAACAAAGAATTTCGCCTTTACTGTGAAGAAAACCGTTGCGGACAATATGATTCCAATTACTCATGTCCTCCGTTATGCGGAAGCGTTGAATATATGCTTCAAAAAGTTCTTTCGGGTACACGGGCATTGGTAATCAAAAGCGAATATCCGATTGAAAGCTATGAGGATTATTCGGGCATAAAAGCCGGAAAGCAAGCGCACAACAGTGCAATGCTGAGACTTAATCAAAAACTCGGTGAATCAGACATTACGGGTTTATGTATCGGCGGCAGTTGTTGCAATTTATGTAGCCCTTGCAAGCTCACTCTTTCCAAGCCCTGCCCTCATCCCGAGCTAAGGTTCAGTTGTATGTCCGCCTATTGCATAGATGTGGCACAGCTTGCATCGATATGTGAATTGCCCTTTGAATGGGACAGCACGAGACTATACATATACGGAATGATTGTTATGCGGCAAAATCCGATACAATCGTAAATAATGCGCTAAAGAAAAGAGGCTGTCGTTTTCGCACATCGATGCGATAAAGCGACAGCCGTTTTTATAAAATAACGATTAGGAATTGATATCGTTCATTGTTTGTTTTTCAACATTAGCGGAGAGTTCATCTGCAAGGGTAATAAGTCTCAAGCCTTCGGTTTGGAAGAAGTTCTTCTTTTCTTCATCCTTTATGCCACCGAGATTGATAAGAACATTCATCCATGCACCGTGAGCGCAGGTATGGAGATTCAAACCGCCAACACCCAGATCGCTTGCGCAATTGGTATTGTAGTGACCGAGCATTTTGTCTGCCAATTCGAGGGAACTGACTGCAAGCTTAAGGGTTTCGAAAGGAACTTCGGTTGCAATCAAAGTGCCGCGTGCGATTTCGCTGCGACGTGCAGCCTTTTGTTCGTCGGTGTCCTTGGGCATCTTGAATGCAGCTGCGATGATGTTGTAAGCATCGGTATCCTTATCGACCTGAGCTGTCAGAGCTTCAAAGAGAGCCTTTCCTTTTTCGGCAACTTCGGAGCAAAGAGGCCAATCGGCTTCATATGATTTTTTAATTGAGGTTTGACCTGCTACCATGGTGACGAGGGCAATTCCCTGCGCACCGCAAAGTGCTGCCGCACTTCCGCCGCCGGGAGCGGGGGCATCGGAAGCAAGCACGTCAAGATATTCGGTAACTTTCATATCTATAAGTTTCATAAAAATAATTCCTTTCAAAAAAGCATTATAAATCAGCCTACGAGTTTAACTCCGCATTTAAACACGGATTTTACCTGATTTGAGCCCATGCGATAGCAAAGCATAGACAAATCATCGGCATTCCAGATAACGAAATCCGCCTGTTTTCCGACTTCCAGCGACCCGATTTTATCACCGAGACCTATAGCACAGGCAGCATTAAGAGTAACTGCGGTAAGAATTTCTTCGGGATACAGGCGATAACGGATGTAGCCGAGGTTCATCGCAAGCTGAAGATTAAGTGAAGGGCATGAACCGGGATTAAAGTCCGAAGCAATTGCAACGGGCACACCGGCACTTATCATATCCCTTGCACGGGCAAACGGTTTATCCAAATAGAGCGAAGTACAGGGCAGTAGACAAGCGATGGTTTTAGATTGAGCCATAGCTTTTATTCCGCTGTCACGAGTTGCAAGCAGGTGTTCGGCAGAGATTGCTTCGATTTCACCGGCAAGCTCCGAACCGCCTATTGCTTTAAGTTCATCCGCATGAATTTTAGACGGCAAGCCTAACTTTTGTGCGGCAATGAGTAATCTCCTTGATTGTTCAACGTCAAAAATAGAATCTTCAAGGAAAACGTCACAGAAATCCGCTAAATTTTCTTCTACCACATTCGGGAGAACCTGAGAAATGAGGTAATCGATATAGTCATCGGGTTTGCCTGCAAATTCATCGGGAATAGCATGAGCACCCAAGAAGGTTGATACGACATCAAGCGGCATTTCCCTATTCAGTCTTCTTATGACACGAAGCTGTTTAAGCTCCGTTTCTTTATTAAGACCGTAGCCCGATTTTGCCTCTGCGGAAGTGACACCGAAAGAGAGCATTTCATTTAAAAATCCGCGACTTCTTTCGAACAGTTCATTCTCATCTGCTTTTCTCGTATTGACGAGGGTGTTTAAAATTCCACCGCCTGCATTGAGAATATCGAGATATGACGCACCGCTGATTTTAAGCGGTACTTCATGATTTCTCCAACCTCCGAAAACGAGGTGAGTATGTGCATCCACAAGCCCGGGAGTAACCAGCGCACCTTCCGCATCTACAATCTGCGTATCGGGAGGACAATCGGGTATTTCACCGTTTGCGCACACTTTAACGATTAAGCCGTCATCAAGCAGTAGAGCGGCATCGTTTATAACGGATATTTTCATTTGCTCGTCTCCGCATCGGGGTGTAGAGCCGAGCGGAGAAGCGAGCTTTCCGATATTTTTAATCAGTAACATACCGTATAATTAAAGCAAATAATTTTCGATTATCTGTTTATCGGCATTGAAATCCTCAATCTGAAGGTAATATTCGGCTGAATCGATGAGCGCACGCATCGGGGTAAGACCGATAATTTCCGTACCGATAACATGAACGCCCCAACGTGCTGCTTCAGCCTTAGTAACCTCAACCACTCTGTAAAGAGGGGTACGGTTAAAGTCGGTCATATTGATGGAAACCTGTGCAATGTTTCTGTCCTCAAGCATAACACCAAGAGCCTTTACGCAATCGAAGCCGCCACTTGAACGGCGAAGGATTTTGGCGATCTTGCTTGCGATGGAGACATCGGAAGTTGAGAGGTTGATATTGAATGCAACAAGGGGCATTCTGCAACCGACTGCGGTAACACCTGCTGTCGGGTGGATATTAGCACCGCCGAAGTCGGGAGTCCACTGGGGATCTTTGACCTTTTCCGCCATGCCTTCGAACTGTCCTTTACGGATAGCGGCAAGGTTCACTCTGTGAGGTGCGGAAGCGGAATCTTCATACAGGAAGATGGGGATGCCGGCTTCATTATAGATACGCTCTGCAAGCTGCTTTGAGTATTCTATTGTTTCTTCCTTGGTAACGTCCTTCATGGGGATCAAGGGGATAACGTCAACTGCGCCCATACGGGGGTGTTCGCCCTGATGGTGATTGAGGTCAATAAGCTCGGCTGCTTTTTTTGCAAGAGCAGTTGCAGCATTCATAACGCCTTCGGGGCTGCCCATGAAGGTGATAACGCTGCGGTTATGACTTGCGTCGCTGCTGTAGTCAAGCAGAGTTACGCCCGCAGTATTGCGAACTTCGTCAACGCACTTTTCGATTATCTCGGTATTTCTTCCCTCACTGATATTGGGGACGCATTCAATTATCTTTGCCATTTTAAATTTCTCCTGGAATTAATTATTTATTGTTCATTTTCTTTTCGACAACGGACTTAATAAGTTCGTCATCAGCCAAGTACGGAATGGTGATATGAGCTTTACCTGCCCATTTTTCGTTATATTTTACGGAAGTTTCGACGGAATGTTCGTTTCTTGCCCAGTTACGTCTTGCAACACCGCCCATAACGTCCCACATCATTGCGGACTTGATTATTTCATCAACACGTTCACTTCCGTCAAGTACCAAACCGAATCCGCCGTTTATGGACTTGCCTATACCTACGCCGCCGCCGTTATGCAAAGCGCACAGGCTCATACCTCTTGCGGCATTACCTGCAAAGCACTGAACAGCCATATCCGCCATGACGTTACTGCCGTCTTTAATATTTGCGGTTTCACGGAAGGGAGAGTCTGTACCGCTGACATCGTGGTGGTCTCTTCCGATCATGACGGGACCGATTTCGCCGTTGCGAACCATTTCGTTAAACTTGAGAGCAATCCTTGTTCTGCCTTCGGCATCCTGATAAAGGATTCTTGCCTGAGTACCGACTACAAGCTTATTAGCCTTTGCGTCTCTTATCCAGATATAGTTATCCCTATCCTGAGCGCAACGGGTCGGATCGATGCAAGCCATTGCTGCTGCATCTGTCTTATCGAGGTCTTCACTCTTTCCCGACAGGCAAACCCAGCGGAACGGACCATAACCGTAGTCAAACAATACGGGACCCATAATATCCTCAACATAGCTGGGGAAGATGAAACCGTCTTTCTCGTCTATGCCGTTTTTGGATATTGCCTTAACACCGCTGTCGTAAATAGCCTTCATGAAGGAATTTCCGTAATCAAAGAAGTAAGTACCTCTATCATGGAGTTTTACGATAGCATTGAAATGACGATGCAATGATTCATCGACACGCTTGCAGAACTCATCTCTGTCGGCATGAAGCATTTGTGTTCTCTGTTCAAATGTCAATCCTGCCGGGCAATAGCCGCCGTTATAGACGTTATGGCACGAAGTCTGATCCGAAAGCAGATCGATATGGATATTCTTTTCCACCGCATATTCAAGCAAATCAACGATATTTCCGTGATAAGCGATTGAGACGGATTCCTTATTGGCGATATGCTGTGCAACATCGGCGAAAATCTCATCGAGATTATCGGAAATCTTATTAACCCAGCCCTGTTCGTAACGGGTTTGGATTCTGGAAAGGTCAACTTCGGCAAAGACACCGACTGCGTTTGCGATATTGGCAGCTTTGGGCTGCGCACCGCTCATGCCGCCCAAGCCGGAGGAAACGAACAGTTTACCTGCAAGGTCTCCGTCCTCGGCAATGCCGAGTTCTTTACGACCTGCGCCGAGTATTGTATTGAAAGTACCGTGAACGATACCCTGAGGACCTATATACATCCAACCGCCGGCAGTCATCTGACCGTAATTGGCAACACCCATTTCCTCTGCGATTTCCCAATCATCCAGGTTATCGAACATACCGACCATCATAGCGTTGGTAATAATAACTCTGGGTGCAGTGGGTTTGCTGGGGAACAGACCCAAGGGATGTCCCGATTCGACTACCAAAGTCTGGTTTTCCGTAAGTTCTTCCAGATACTTCTTTATAAGTCTGTACTGGAGCCAATTCTGACAGGGTTGACCCGTTTCACCGTAAGTAACAAGTTCGTACGGATAAAGGGCGATGTCAAAATCGAGGTTATTGTCTATCATTACCTGGAATGCCTTACCCTCGATGCAATTACCCTTATATTCATCGATGGGCTTGCCGTAGATACGTCCTTCGGGACGATAGCGATAGGCATAAATTCTGCCTCTTGTTACAAGTTCCTCCATGAACTCGGGAGCGAGAACCTCGTGAAGTTCTTCGGGAACATACCTGAGTGCGTTACGCAGTGCAAGCTCTGCCTGAGCCTTACTCAAGCGGAAGCCGCGATCGGGGGCACGTCTGTATCCGTCAAGGATTTTCGGGTATTCCGGCAGGACATTATCAAGCTTGATAGTCATTGCCTTGGAAACAGTTTCGTTGTTCATAAATCATTCTCCTCAATCAAGCTTACCCGTAACGGTTTGTGCCGCACGGACAATAGCTTCGGTTTTAATCATATTATCAAATTTATTCATTTGCTCATACATTACAACGTCGTCATGTATCGGCTGAACCTGTTCGCGGATTGCTGCGTATACCGCCTTAGTGGCAGGAGCCATCTTCTCCTCCGCATGGCGCAGATAAATTGCCTGAGAAGCTGCAAACAGTTCTATACCCAATACCTTTTGAGCATTATCCAAAATCATCCTTGCCTTACGAGCTGCAATCGTGCCCATGCTTACATGGTCTTCCTGATTTGCGGACGACGGGATTGAGTCAACGCTTGCCGGATGAGCCCAGACTTTATTTTCGCTTACCATGCTGGCAGCGGAGTACTGAGTAATCATAAAGCCGGAGTTAAGACCGCCGTTTTCACTGAGGAAAGCGGGAAGTCCTTCACTGAGAGCAGGATTGACCAGTCTTTCAATACGACGTTCCGAAATGTTGGCAAATTCGGCAAGTGCAATGCCGAGGAAATCGAAAGCAAGTGCCATCGGCTGACCATGGAAGTTACCGCCGGAAATAGCTTCGTCATCATCGGGGAAGATAATGGGATTATCGGTAACGGCATTGATTTCCTTTGTTACGGCATTATAAACGTAATCAATGGCATCCCTGCTTGCTCCGTGAACCTGGGGCGTGCAACGAAGTGCATAAGCATCCTGGACCTTACCGGGGACAACATCATGAGCAAGTTCGCTTGCATCAAGCAGCGTTCTGAGGTTCTTAGCGGAATTGATTTGTCCGATATGTCCTCTCAACTCGTGCAATTTATGGTCATAAGCTTTCTTAATGCCGTTCAATGCTTCTGCTGTCATTGCGCAGGCGATATCGGCAACCTTGGTAAGCTGCTTGGCGTCGTAGACCGCAAGGCAGCCTATAGCGGTCATAATCTGAGTACCGTTTATCAAAGCGAGACCTTCTTTTGCGGCAAGTTCTACAACGGGTATACCGGCTTTGTCCATAGCCTCTTTACCGCTCATGATTTCGCCCTTGTATTCGGCTTTACCCTCACCTATCATAACAAGAACCATATGGGAAAGCGGTGCCAAATCTCCGCTTGCGCCAAGCGAACCCTTTTCGGGAACGATGGGATGAACGCCCGCATTGAGCATTGCAAGCAGGGTTTCGATGGTTGAAAGTCTGATACCCGAGTTGCCGCGGCAAAGTGCATTGCAGCGCAAAAGCATTGCCGCTCTTACCGCCTCGGTGGGCAACGGATTACCCATTCCGCATGAATGGGATATTATCAAATTACGTTGAAGCTGTGCTGTATCTTCAATTGAAATGTACTTATCGGAAAACTTACCGAATCCGGTTGTAAGTCCGTAAACGACGGCTTTCTCATCAAGCTTCTTTTCAACATAGGCGCGAGCTTTATTTACCTTTTGTTTTGCTTCGTCGCTGATTTGAACCGTTTCGAAATTACGGGCAACAGAAGCGACCTGCTCTACAGTCAGGCTCATACCGTTTATTATTATCATTTTTATTCTCCTTGTCAATCGCTGCTAAGCAGTTGCAATCATACAGTTTAATTATAGAAGAATGCAATAGCATAGTCAAGCTTTTTTTTAATTATACAAAAGCATCCGACCGTATGCAAGGCTACTTATCGGATGCTTGATTCGATTATTGTTCGGTTTGTTCTTTTTCCTGCGTCTCGGGTTCTTTGATTGAAACCATTGTCAACTCGATTTTATGGTCTTTAACCTCAAGAACCTTAACGTGCATTGATTCGTAATCCAGTTCGAAGGTACTTCCGTCTGCGACAATACTTCCGTACAGAGCAAATACAAAACCCCCGAACGTATCATATTCTCCCTCGGGCAATTTAACCTTCAAAGCTTCGACAACATCATCAAGCATTGCGGAACCTCTGATTTTCCATGTAGAATCATCCACTCTATGGATTTCTTCAATCGTTTCTTCGGGATCATCCTCATCGTCAATGTCACCGACCAACTGTTCCACAAGGTCATTCATGGTTATGATACCCGTCACACCGCCGTACTCATCAAGCACGACTGCAAGACTGCGTCTTCCGTGCTGCATATTTTTAAACAGCACATCCGCCTTAACTCCTTCCGGTACAAAATACGGCTCACGCACCGCATTATTCATAACATTATCAATGCTCTTATCGGTTAGTCTGAAATAATCCTTTGCATTGAGAATACCGACTATATCATCGGCGGATTCGGAACATATGGGATAGAGAGAAAATCTTGTTTCATGAATTGTCTTTTCCCATTCCGAAATATCGTCCTCGAGGCTTAACATAACGATATCGGTTCTGTGCGTTGCAATTTCCTCTGCGGTCAGGTCATCAAACTCGAAAACGTTCTGAATAAACTCTTTTTCAACCTTATCGATAGTTCCGTTCTCACTGCCCACATCTACCATCATTCGAATTTCTTCCTCGGTTGCGCTGTCCTCCTGCTGATTGGGGTCGATTCTCATCAGTTTCAGCACTGCATTTGTCGAAGCGGTCAAAAGCCATACCAGAGGAGCAAAAGCAGTTGAAACTATACTGAGCATACGGCTCATTCCAAGAGCTATGCTTTCGGATTTCTTCATCGCAACACGCTTAGGCACGAGTTCACCGAATACAAGCGTTATATAAGACAGAATGATTGTAATTGCAACAACTGCCACGGAGTTGGGAAGTCCGGGAATAAGCTTTTGCAGATATACGGCAAAGTTACCCGAAGCAAAAGCACTGCCCAAAAAGCCTGCTAAGGTTATAGCAACCTGAATGGTTGAGAGAAAGCCTGCGGGACGACTTGTAAGTTTCTTTAATTTTTTCGCACGTTTATCGCCTTCGGATGCAAGCTTATTGAGTTTTGCATCGTTCATGGATATCACGGCAATTTCCGCACAGGCGAAAATCGCATTAACGGCAATCAGCAAAAGCTGAAACATTATCTGCCAGAATAAACTGCCTGAACTGCCGGTTGCAACGTCTGCCGCTTCAAATGCAAAGCGTATGAGGGGGTCAATGTCGGATGTCATAAAAATTCCTTTCGTCTTTGTCCGTATCGGACTTTATTAGTGAATAGTTATTTGAAAATGCCTTAAAAAAGTACAAAAAAACACAGCCTCAACGTTAAACGTCAAAGTCATGCCTGTTCAAACTCATATTAAAAATTAAGTTATTGTCTGAGTCGCTGTCGCAACTGTCCACGTTTTTTCCTTTCCGAAAACAAATCCAAATTTCTATCTTACTCATTTTACGCCAAAACTCGGTTTTTGTCAATCATATTTATTCATTACCCACACGGTGATGCAAATATATTTTTAGAAGTGCTTGACAATGTAACATAGTTATGTTACACTCTTTTTGTAACAAAGAGGTCGCAGATTAAAACTTCCGTAACCGATATGCAGTGGGAAGTAAAAAATTCCGCGCCGACTTTTAAACAACACCATAACAACACAAGGAGGTAAGAGAATGGACGAGATATTCATATCGAAGAAGGAACTGTTGGAATTATACGGTTTTTCATACGGAGCACTCTACCGTTGGAAAAGAACAGGATTAATACCCGAGAGCTGGTTTATCAGGAAATCTACCGCCACGGGACAGGAAACATTTTTCGAGCGGGATAAGATTTGCCCGAGAATCGAATTGATACTGTCACGCAAGGACGGTTCTTCATTAGAAGAATTGGCAAAGGAGTTCAACGGAGAAAGGATTAAAAAGGAACAATTAAGAAGTCTGGTCATTGAAACCAAATACGGGAAGTACAGTTATCCGCTTAATGAGCTGTTATCTTGCACATTGGTTAGCGATGATGAAAGTAAATCGATTACGGAAATATTAAAGGAGATGGAGTTATGACAGAGATAGATTTAAAAATAAGCGGCGCAAGCAAAGTCAGCGGCGGTGAATTCAGGGATGTAAAGATAAGCGGAAGCGGCAAAGTTGCCGGAGATTTACGTTGTAGCGAGTTTCACTCATCGGGTGCATCACGCATAATCGGGTCACTTGAAACGGAAAGCATGCATGTATCCGGAGTTACCGACATAGCAGGTGAAGCCAAGTTTGATTCGGCAAGCATATCGGGAAGTTTCAGCTGCAAAAAGATAACCGATTCAAAGAACCTGAAGGTATCGGGCTCATGTGTTGTTCACGGAGATGTAAACCTTGACACGTTAAAATCCAGCGGCGGTTTTTCGGCGCAGGGAAACATCCGCAGTCGTGAAATAAACAGCTCGGGAGGCTTTAAATGCGATAGGGATGTTGAAGCGGAGATGTTCGAAAGCAGCGGTTCTCTGCAAATAGACGGACTGTTGAACGCAGAAACAATCACCATTTCTTCCGGCAAAAATTCACGCATCGGCTCAATGGGCGGCGGAACAATCACAATAAAGCCATGCGATGACATGAGTTTTTTGGGCGGTTGGCTGAAAATAAAACAATTTCAGGGCAATACCGTTGTTGAGAGCATAGAAGGTGACACCATAACACTGTCCTATGTTAAGGCGAAAATAGTCAGAGGCAACAACATTGTAATCGGCGAAGGCTGTGATATTGACAAAGTCGAATACAGTGAAAGCCTTGATGCACTTGACGGAACGGTTGCCGAGCGTGTGAAAATCTGATCTAAATTGTGCATAGGCGTATTAAACGGTTTTAGCACGGACATAACGCTAAGACCATTTTACAGTTGAAATGGGGTGTCAATTGAGATATCCCATTTTGACTTATGCACTTATCAGAGCAATTCTTCGTTGGAGTATTGTTCTATGTACGTTCTGACGAGTTCCTCTATAAGTTCGTCACGTTCCAAAGTTTTTATCAGGTAGCGAGCGTTATCGTAGCTTGTAATGAAAGTGGGGTCACCGGACATAAGGTAGCCTACTATCTGACTTGTGGGGTCATAACCTTTTTTCCTCATTGCGGAATAGACTTTCATGATAACCTGATGTGCGGATTGTTTTCCCGGTACCGTGGAAATTTTAATGGTATTTTCAAGATTTTCTCCGCCTTTATTTTTTGAGAATTTGTCCATATCATATCCTCCGTCTTTAAAGATGCTCAATTATACCATAAAAAAATTTTTTTCTCAATACAATCTGCTGTCTTTTTGTGTAAAAAAAGAGCATATAAACATTATAAAATTCGTTCAGCTTGTGTACTTAATCGATTTTTCATAAAAAAGTTGCAAAAAAAATAAGAGTATGGTATGCTGAACTATGCAAGACATCAATAATTGCGAGAGGCATTTATCATGAAACGAGTTATTTGTTTTTTTATGTGTATAGCACTGATTTCAATTTCTTTCTTGCCGATAACGGCAGAGACGGATCAGTTTTATTCAAACGGAGCAACCGGTGAGGTCGTCGTTCGCATACAGTTAAGGCTTGCCGAGCTTGGTTATTTATTCTACAAACCTACGGGAGCATATCGTTCCATGACGGTTGAGGCTGTCAAAGCATTCCAGCAGCGTTGCTGTGATGTTGGTATGACGGTAACAATCGACGGTGTAATGGGACAGGAGTCGATGGCGTATTTATTCTCCGCCGATGCTCCCCGTGCTAAAATACCCGATTCGGTGCATATAGCCATAGGTCCTACCAAAAGCGAACTTGAGGTCAAAGGTGAAATAACTTCTTGGAGTGAAGTTAAGTCGCAGCTCGTTGAAGGGCAGTCCTATGAAGTAATCGACTGTTACACCGGAAAGGAATTTACGCTGATATACGGCGGCGGCGAGAACCATGCCGAAATGGAGATTGCGAATGAGGACTGTCTTGATAATTTCATGGCGGTATGCGGCGGCGAATTTAATTTTTATAAACGCCCCATAGTTGTGAAAATAGGCAGCAAGAATGTTGCGGCATCAATGCAGTGTTACCCTCACGGAACGGATTACATTTCCGGCAACGGTATGGACGGGCACATATGTGTTTATTTTTCGGGAAGTCTTTCCCATGTTGGCAATTTGCCCGACACGGAACATGAGTCAATCATCAAGCAATTCGGTAAATAAGCTATAAAATAAACGGACGAACGTGTGATAATTGCGTTCGTCCGTTTTTTATGCACCTATCAGATTTTGGTCAAAAGCGAACAGTGCTTCGTTTATTTCAAAGACATTATAATTGCCGTTCACTATAAAATACTCAACTATAACATCGAATTTATTGGAGTGAGAGAGCGCAAACCCTGCCTTCATAAGAAGCTCCTTTGTTTCATCCAATGAAAGTTCAAGAGCCAAAGCAAATGCTATCGCCGTAATCTTACTAGGCTTGTACCATTTATCGCTACGAATTTTAGAAAACAGTTTGCGGTCTATATTTGCTTTTTTATACACTTGCACATCGGTCATTCCCGACTCGTCTATTTTGCGTAATAAAGCTTCGGAAAAGCTCTCGTCAAGCATACCGACCGCCTCGTTGAGGGACATGACAGAAACAGATTCAGACGAAACGAAACATTCATTTATCGAAATTCGTTTCAATCTGCTCATGCGTTTTTCGCAGTCATCGGAATGTGCGTTCACATAATTATCATCGATATACGTCGAGATATCAAAGAAAAGTTTTTCACTTATCCGGTAAGACTTCTTATCGAAAACAACGATGTAAACCGTCATATCGTTTTCAGCCAAAAACTCACTTACGGCTTTAATTGCTATAGTCAGTGCGCTTGCCTTGGGATAACCGTATATGCCTGACGAAATAAGCGGAAACGCAATCGTTTCACACTCATATTTCTTTGCCAGGGCAAGGGAAGTGCGGTAGCATGATAAAAGCTTTTCGCTTTCGCCGTTCGTGCCTCCCTGCCAAATGGGACCGACGGTATGAATAACATACTTACAGGGCAAATTATAACCCTTCGTTATTTTTGCATCGCCTGTTTCACAGCCACCCAGTTTTATACATTCACGAAGTAATTCCGAACCTGCCGCACGATGAATACAACCGTCAACTCCGCCGCCGCCGCGAAGTGAGGTGTTAGCCGCATTGACAATTGCATCAACTTTCATCTTTGTGATATCGTTTCTTACTATTTGAAGTGGCATACATTCATCCTCTCTTTAAGATTAAACTAATATGCTAACAAAGCTAAGTATAGCATAAAGTTCGCAATCCGAAAACCCCCTTGCATTAATTCCGCACGGTTATAACTTCATCAGGTTTTATTTCCCGCAAACTGCGTCATGTATAACTCGTAATATTTGCCTTTTTGTTCAAGGAGCTGTTCATGGTTTCCGATTTCGACCACTCGTCCCCTATCCATGACCACAATCTTATCGGCATCTCGTATAGTGGACAGTCGGTGGGCAATGATAAGACTGGTTCGATTTTTCATCAGCTTCACCATAGCATCCTGGATTTTCTTTTCGGTACGGGTATCCACGGATGATGTAGCTTCATCAAGAATAAGAATCTTGGGATTTGCCAATACCGCTCTGGCAATAGCCATAAGCTGACGCTGACCGTGAGACAGTCCCGCACCCGCTTGTTTTAGGAAAGTCTGATATTTATTCGGCTGACGCTCTATGTAGCGGCGAATATTGCTCATTTCGGCAGCGTTAACCATTTCCTCATCAGACGCACTCAAGTTAGCGTACTTGATATTGTTTTCGATGGTATTTGAGAACAATACCGTATCCTGTAGGACTATAGCGATGTTTTTTCTCAAAAAATCCCTGCGAATATTTTGAATGTTTTCGCCGTCCACCAGAATTTCACCTTTATCCACCGGATAGAAACGCATCAATAGATTGACCACCGTAGTTTTACCGCTGCCTGTAGAGCCGACAAGAGCAATCTTTTGCCCGGGCTCTACATCCAAATCAAAGTCATACAACACCTGTTTTCCTGGAACATAGGAAAAGTCCACATTTCTGAATGAGATTTTTCCTGTGATATTTTCGGGCTCTTTATCGCCGGAGTTATCCTCATCAGGCTCATCCAACAGAGCAAATACACGTTCCGCACCTGCTATGGCTGTCTGGATAGTGCCGTAAAGCTGGGCAATTTCATTGATAGGACGGGAGAACTGTTTGGCATAGATAATGAATGCGGAAACTATGCCTATGGTGATAAGACCTGTATAAGCAAAGTAGCCGCCGACTGCTGCCACGATTACAAAGCTTATATTTGAAATGCAGTTCATCAACGGACCCATAGAACCGCCGAGAATTTCCGCCTTAATGCTTACCTGTCTGAGTTCATCGGAGGTTTGGTAAAATTCTTCTATCACATCATTCTGCTTATTATAAGCCACGATTGACTTGTAGCCGGTAATCATTTCCTCGGAGTGACCGTTAAGTTGTCCGAGAACTGCGGAACGCTTGCGATAAATTTTTCTCATTGTTTTTGACATTTTCTTTGTAACGAAAATAGTCAAAAGTACCGTTACCATGGTAATCAATGTCAACTGCCAACAGTAAGCGAACATAATAGCTACCGTACCGATGACAGTAAGCACACCCGATACAAGAGAGCCGAGACTCTGGGAAATTGTATTTGAGACATTCTCAACATCGTTGGTCATACGACTCATGATATCGCCATTTGAATGGGTATCCAGATATTTGATGGAAAGATGGTCAATCTTTTGAAACAAATCATGGCGCATCTGCTTGACAATGCTTTGACTGAGCCGTGCCGCAAGCAAAGACTGAGCCAAAGTAAAAACAACATTAAACAGGTATACCACCAGTAATTTTGTTACGCAATCACGCAAAACATCCCATGTTTTATCCTTAATCGAGTCGATAGACTCACCTTGAAGTACAGGAGCTGCCAAGCCTGCCAGTGTTACAAAGAGTACGCTAATAAGAAGCATTATAAGCAGTATTTTTGTTTTGGCAAAATACCGCATCAGGCGCATCAGAGTACCGCTTGCATTTTCCGCATGCTCCACTGTTTGTCCCATACCGTGTCGCACACCGGGTCTTCCCCTGAAATTCACCGAGTTAGGGGCACTGCTTGCAGATGTATTCTGCTTGTATTGCGGAGAAGCCGAAGTGGGTGCATTTTCAAAGCCCTTAGGCGGGTTATTCATTTCGCGTCACCCCCTTCCTTCAACTGAGAGCGATAAATATCCCGATAAATCTCGGAACTGTCAAGTAGTTCCTCGTGAGTACCCATGGCGGAAACAGTGCCACCGTCCAAGACCATTATCCTATCCGCATTGCGAATGGAAGCAATACGCTGGGCAATAATGATTTTGGTAACGTTTGAACATTCCTCTGCGAGTGCCCGATAAAGCGAAGCTTCCGTTTTTAAATCAAGCGCACTGGTAGAATCGTCAAAAATCAGGATTTCCCTATCTTTCAGTACGGCACGAGCGATGGCGATTCGCTGTTTCTGACCGCCCGAAAGGGAGTGACCGCCTTCGGTAACAGGGGTATAATAGCCGTAAGGCGTGGCGCAGATAAAGTCGTCCGCTTGGGCAATTTCGGCTGCCTTTTTTATCTGATGTGGACCTGCATCGGGTTTCGACCAGCGGATATTTTCCTCAATACTCCTTGAATAAAGCTCCGCTTTTTGCAAAACGACGGCAATTTTATCACGTAATTCGGTCAGTTCGTAGTCCTTTACATTCACGCCGTCCACCAGGACTTCACCCTTTGTCGCATCGTAAAAACGGGGAATTAAATGTACAAGACTGCTTTTGCCGCTACCTGTAGCACCGATAATGGCAAGTGTTTCTCCCTGTTCCACCTTAAACGAAATATTTTCGAGAATAGGCTGTCCTTCACTGCCCGGGTACGCAAAGCTTACATCTTTAAATTCCACAGCACCTTTTGTTTCATGCTTATCTATGCCTGTACCGTCCGTGATAACGTCGGGACTTTGCAACACCTCGTTGATACGATCGGCTGAAGCCTTAGCACGGCTGAAGGTCTGGAAGATATTAGCCATGAAGGTAATACCGTGAAGAATCTGAGCAAGATAAGTAATAGCCGCCATAGTGTTGCCCGGGGTAATATTGCCGCCCGATTGCACCGTATAGCCGCCGACGATGATTACCGCAACCACACAGAGGTTCAGCACGATATTCATACAGGGACTCATGAAAGCCAGAAGACTCTGCACACGCAGATTTTCCGCACACAGGGCGTTGTTGGCATCGTCGAAGCGACCGAGTTCGTATTCTTCCTTGACATAAGCCTTGACCACACGGGCACCTGCAACCGTTTCCTGCATGATGTGGTTGATGTTATCAAGTTTTTTCTGAACGACCGCAAAGAGCGGTGAAGTCTTTTTTAAAAAGAAAGTCACGAAAAAAACTATGAGCGGCAGACCGCAGGCGGCGACAAGTGCAAACTTCGGTGACTGACGATAGAGCATCAAAATGCCTCCTACGAACATGACGGAATTACGCACGAAACCTCGGACAGCCATCATAACCATATTCTGCACCTGATTCACATCGTTGGTAAGTCTTGTCACAAGAGAACCCGTTGAAATCTTATCCGTTTGCTGAAAGGATAGATGCATGATTTTGGAAAACAGATCTTTTCGCAGGTCATTTCCGAAGTTCTGAGCTGCAAGGTTTGCAAACACTCCGCACATGACACCGCAAAGACCTCCGGCCAAAACGGTCAGAATCATTTTAATACCTACGCTAACGATCAAATCGAAATTGGCCTTCAATACACCGTTATCCACGATATCCGCCATCATATCGGGCTGAAGCAAATCCATACTCACTTCCCCAAGCATAAACAGCGGAGCAATCAAGCAGAAAAACCAATATTTTTTTAAGTATTTCAGCATTGGTTCAAATCCTTCCGTATGTATTCCGCAAGCATCTCCAAAATGTCAATAAGTTCCTTTTCCTTTTCTTCACCGATAAAAGTCGTAATGGCATCGTCCGAGGTATCCAGGCGTCTTCTAAGTCCGTCCGCTACCGCCGCCCCTTTTTCAGTCAAATAGAGTTTGGAATTACGCTTGTCGGAACTGTCCGTCTCTTTGCGTATGTATCCTTCCTCCAGCATATTCTTAACCACCTGATTTACGGCAGAAGTGGTCACGCCCTCAAACTCCGCAATATCCCGCTGTCCCGCACCGTAATTTCTATTTAAAAACATAATGACAGGACGATATGAATCCGGAATCCCTTCTGCCAGGGTAATTTGTTTTACATGAGCATTCCATGCACGCCGAGTCTTTGCCATAGCACGCATAATTGTTTTTCGTTTGTCCACAAAATCTTCTCCATTCATTAAGCTATAATTAAGTTCTTAATCATTATAGCGGTATTCGGAAAGATTTGTCAAGTTAAAACTTTGTACATTATGAACTTGACGTTTCGGTTCTCAACATTTTGCAGTCGGCTTTGAAATACCACTTGTGAAAAAGAACGGCATCTGTTATAATTATGTTGTGGTGTTATGTCCATTTTACGGACGTATAAACCGACCTATATAGAAGAACTACGGTTGAAAAGACCTTAAATAAAAGGAGAACAGATAGAAAATGAAACTCGGAGTGGTAGGACTTCCCAATGTCGGAAAGAGTACACTGTTTAACGCAATTACAAAGGCGGGAGCGCAAGCCGCCAATTATCCGTTTTGCACAATCGAGCCCAATGTAGGTATAGTCAACGTACCCGATCATAGATTGGACGTTCTCAACGAGATGTATCATCCTAAAAGTCTTGTACCTGCAAACATAAAGTTTGTCGATATAGCGGGACTGGTTCGAGGAGCATACAGGGGCGAAGGTCTCGGCAATAAATTCTTGGCTCATATTCGTGAAGTAGATGCAATAGTACATGTTGTCAGATGTTTTGAAGATGATAACATCGTTCATGTTGACGGCAGCGTTGACCCCGTGCGTGACATGGAAACGATAAATGTCGAACTGATTTTCGCAGATCTCGATACCATAGACAGGCGCATTGACAAGGCAAGAAAGAACTCCAAAAGCGGAGAAAAGAAGTACCTTGCCGAGATATCATTTTTAGAGCGAATTAAAGCTCATCTTGAGGACGGCAAACCTGTCAGGAGCATGGAAATGACGGATGACGAACGCAATGCCGCCGAAGAACTGTTCTTGTTGACGACGAAGCCTGTTATCTATGTTGCAAACATTTCCGAGGACGAAATAGGCAACGAGCCGGCAGGTGTAGCAAAGCTTTACGAGCAGGCAAGCAAGGAACATGCGGGAGCAATAACCATATGTGCTAAAGTCGAGGAAGAACTGTCGGAACTGTCGGATGAAGAAAAGCAGGCATTTATCGAGGAACTCGGTATCGGTCAGAGCGGTCTTGACAAGCTTGTAAGTGAAAGCTATTCACTTCTGGGACTTATAAGCTTTTTAACGGCAGGAACGGATGAAGTAAGGGCTTGGACAATTACCAAGGGCACAAAAGCCCCGGGTGCTGCGGGAAAAATACATACCGATTTCGAACGCGGATTTATTCGTGCGGAAGTTGTACCGTATGACGTACTTATTGAGCAGGGAAGCTTGTTAAACTGCAAAGAAAAAGGACTTGTACGTTCCGAAGGTAAGGATTATACCGTGCAGGATGGCGATATAATCGTGTTTAGATTCAACGTTTAATATGGACTTTAAAGTTTTTCATAACTCGAGAATGCAGAGCTGTCGCAGTCCTTTCGGCGCATTGCGCTGCGGAGAAACGGCAGCTCTTTCTATTACATTAACGGGCAGAGAGGCATATTTGTGCGACGTCTATCTGCGTCTTTGGGTTGACGGCAAAGAAAAGATTTACAACGGTTTAAGATTTTCATCGGGCGACTGCGTAAAATTCGATTTTGAAGTTACCGCCCCCGATACACCTCAGCTCATATGGTACAGATTTATCATCAAGACCGAAGAGTGCTGTTATTACTATAGCGCAAGCTCCGGTGAAGGAAAATTAAGTACCGCGCCCGGCGAAGACTATCAAATAACCTGCTATATAAAAGATTTCAGTACCCCGAAATGGTTTCAGCGAGGGATTATTTATCAGATTTTTCCCGACAGGTTTTTCAAAAAGAACGATTCCGACGGTAATAATGCCTACGACCGTCACATATCGTTGGGAAGAAAACTGCGCATACACAAAAGTTGGGATGAAGAACCATGTTATTTACCCGATGAGGGCGAAGATAACTATGCTCCGAATGACTATTTCGGCGGAAACCTGAGGGGAATAACCGAAAAACTGCCCTATCTTGCTTCACTGGGTGTAAACATCATATACTTGAACCCCATTTTCGAAGCAGCGAGTAACCACAGGTATAACACTTCCGATTATCTGTCCATTGATTCGATTTTAGGCACTGAGTATGATTTTATTGAGCTTTTGAATCAGGCAAAAAAGCACGGAATATCAATAATGCTCGACGGTGTATTTTCACATACGGGCGATGACAGTGTGTATTTCAACCGATATAATCGTTACCCTGTAGCAGGTGCATATAACAGCCCCGACTCCCAATACTATGAATGGTATGATTTCAGAGAGTATCCCGATAACTATCGCTGTTGGTGGAATTTCCCGACGCTTCCCGAAGTAAACGAACTGACTCCGTCCTATGCGGAATTTATATGTCACGTATTGGAGAAGTGGACAAAGCTCGGAGTTGACGCATGGAGATTGGACGTAGCGGACGAACTTCCCGACGAATTTATCGAGCTACTGAACAATAAACTTAAACAGCTCAAACCCGATGCAATTCTGCTTGGAGAGGTATGGGAAGATGCTTCTACCAAAACATGGGAAAAGGGATTGCGAAAATTCGTTTACGGACACGAGCTTGACGGAGTAATGAACTATCCGTTTTACGATGCCGTCTGTGACTTTTTAACAAATCGCATCGGTGCCGCCGAACTTACCGCACTGCTGATTACGCAGCAAGAACACTATCCCGAACCCTTCTATCGTTCATGTATGAATCTGCTTGGCAGTCACGATACGCAGCGATTGATTTCCGTACTCGGCGAAGCACCCGATAAAGATACGCTTAACCGCAGTGAACAGGCAGAGTTTAACCTTTCACCCGAACAGCTTGCTTTAGGTAAATGCAGACAACGTCTTGCCGCCGCAATTCAATTTTCCATGGCGCAACCGCCATGTATCTATTACGGTGATGAAGCAGGGCTTACGGGGCTATCCGATCCGTTCAATCGAAAGACGTATCCATGGGGACATGAGGATTGTGAGATTATTGAATTTTACCGTCAAATGGCTAAAATCAGGAAGAATAATCCCGTTTTTACGGACGGCAATATCTGCTTTTTTGCATACTCCGATGATGTTTTCATCATTTGCAGAGCTATAGGCAACGATTCGGCATTGACGATAATAAACCGAAGTGACAAGGCAGTCGATTTAGAGTTTAACTGTGGTAGTTTTCGTGAAGGCAAGGATGTAAACGATGTAATCTTTTCCGAAAGCTATATTGATATGTTTACTCCGTCTGTGCGTTATCGTGTTGAGAACGGCATACTGAAGATGAAGCTCGAAGCAATATCATTTTATATTTTAAAATCCGAGGTGTAGTTGTATGAAAAATAATTACGGATTCGACAGACTATCAAGAGACCTGCTTTTTCTGGCGGTAATACTGGGCATAATCGCTCTTGGCTTTTTCGGTCAGGCAGTGGGCTTGGCGTTATGTTTCTTCTCAACGCTTATTGCCGCATTGACGCTTTACAGGACGCTTTCTCCGAACGTAGGCAGACGTTCCAAAGAGCTTAGCATTTATACCCGTGCGGTCGGTTCCGTAAAGAGTTTCTTCGTTACCAAATTCAATTGGCTCAAGAACTTTTATTTAAGGCATCGCAAATACAAATACTTCCGTTGCCCGAATTGCAAGCAGAAATTGCGTGCGCCGAGAAAGAAAGGAACGATACGGGTAACATGTGCCAATTGCGGAACGCAGTTCACCAAAAAAACGTAAAGACAACAGTCTAAATTTGAACAAAAAAATCGAACCGCCCTTGTTTAATTACAAGGGACGGTTCTTTTTCGGCTATCGCTTAAAAGCGATACGGGCATCAGCAGCCGCAACCGCAGGAGCAGCCCGAATCATTGGACGAGCAGCCATTGCCGGTGCAGTTATTGCCGAGCAACAGGAGGATAATTATCCACCACCAGTTATTGCCGCAGCAATTTGAGTTTGAGTTGCATGAAGATTCGCACTCATTGCCGCAGTTATTGCCCAGCAAGATAAGGATGATAATCCACCACCAATTGTTGCCGCAGCCGTTCCAGTTACCAAAGTTGCACATAAGCCAACCTCCCTATTGACGGACGAAAGATTTTCGGTTTGACACCGATATCCGTCTTCTGATTTCATAATACGCAAGCGAGGTACGAAGCGTGAACGAAATTTCAGCATAAAAAATTATATTTCCCATATGAAAAAAATTTGATTTACAATCTCAGGAAGATGTTGTAAAATTAATGAGCCGGTTTCAGCACAAAATAGAAAAGATAACATGGAGGTTAAATCAATTATGAATCCCAAGTTCAAAAATAATATCGGCATATGCGTTCCGGAGCTTATGATGCCCGGCAAAGGTGTTGATTTCACCAAATGGGCATGCGTTGCATGTGATCAGTACACATCTCAGCCCGATTATTGGAATGAGGTTGAAAAGATTGTCGGTGAAGCTCCTTCGACTTTGAGGCTTATGCTCCCCGAAATCTATCTTGAAAAACCCGGTGAAGCGGAACGAATCGTTGCCATTCGCAAAGCGATGAATGAATACATGGCAAACGGAACCCTCGAAAACAGAGGCGAAGGTTTCGTATTCACACGCCGCAATGTTGACGGAAAAACCAGAAACGGTCTTGTTGTTGCACTTGACTTGGAGTATTATGATTATTCAAAGGAATCCACTACTCTTATTCGTGCGACAGAAGGAACTATAGTCGAAAGAATTCCTCCGCGTCTTAAAATTCGCGATGGCGCACCGTTGGAGCTTCCTCATATACTCGTTCTGATCGATGATGAAAAGAAAACCGTTATCGAACCCCTCATCGAAAAGCTCGATAAACTCGAACAGCTTTACGATTTCGATTTAATGATGAACGGCGGTCATGCCGAGGGTTGGCTTGTAAATGACGAAGAAAGCATTATCGGTGTTATCGATGCCCTTAACAAGCTTGTTGACCCGAACAAGTACGGCGTTGAAATGCCCCCTCTGCTTTTCGCAATGGGCGACGGCAATCACAGCTTTGCTACCGCAAAAGCAAATTGGGAAAAGTGCAAAGCAGGTCTCAGCGAGCAGGAGCGTGAAAACCATCCCGCACGTTATGCACTGGTTGAGCTTGAAAACGTACATGATGACGGCATAATATTCGAGCCCATTCATCGTGTGGTCTTTAATGTTAAGCCCTCCGAGTTCATCGACAATCTCGTTTGCGAAATCAAAGAACAGAATAGCGGTTCGGAAGTTATCAACAAGACTTGCTCATGCGAAGTTACCGCATGTGACGGCGCTCATGTAATTCCTTACGTTTACGGAAACTGCGAAGGTGCTATCGTTGTAAAGAACCCTGCCGCACAGCTTGAAGTCGGAACACTGCAAAACGCACTTGATGTTCTTCTCAAGAAAACCGAAGGTTCAAGCATCGACTATATCCACGGTGCCGACGTAGTCAAAGAACTCGGCAGCAAGGACGCAAATGTCGGTTTCCTCCTGCCCCCCATGCAAAAGTCTGCATTTTTCCGCACGGTAGTCTTCGACGGCGCACTGCCCAGAAAGACTTTCTCTATGGGTGAAGCTCATGAGAAACGTTACTATCTCGAATGCAGAAAAATTCAAAAATAAATCATTGCGGAGCCGATACAAACGGCTCCGTCTCTATTTTCCGTAATGCTCATTAAAACTTTAAATTCATTCTCCGCAGTATTAACCGTAATGCTCATGATAGCTCTCGGCTACATTCTCGGGAAAATCGGTTACATAAAGAAGGAACACAAGCAGCTTTTGACAAGGCTGATAATAAGTGTCGGTATGCCGGCATTGGTGGTGAATACAGTATTTGAAAAGCTTGACTTTTCAGCATTCGATAATCCGCTTGCAAGCTTTATCCTTCCCCTTTTATCAATGGGTGTAATGCTGGTTTTGAGCTTTATCGTCCTTAAAATAATCAAGCCTCCGAAACTTCGTGCGGGCGGTTACATAGCGATGTGTGCTTTTTCCAATTCGGTTTTCGTCGGATTACCGATGAATGTCGCTTTATTCGGAGAAACCGCAACGCCCTATGTCATGGCATATTATGTGATTAACACAACCCTTTTTTGGACGATAGGAAATTACTCCATAGGAAAGAGCAGTGCCAATGCTTCCGTGCAAAAATCGGGACTAAAAAAGCTTCTGACTCCTCCGCTCATCGCTCTGATAATATGTATTCCTCTTGCCGCTGTCGGATTTAAGCTACCCTCCCCTATCATACGTCTTTCATACTATATGGGCAACATCGTAACGCCGCTTGCGCTGATATTCATCGGTTTTACGCTGTATGAATACGGATTTCGCAGTTTAAAAATCGACAAACAAATGGCATCGGTTCTTTTGATGCGATTGGTTATCTCACCGCTGATAATGATATGTTTATGCAAATTATTCAAGCTTGAAGGCATATCCGCCGGTGTACTTATAATTGAATCGGCAATGCCTGTTATGACTCAAGCAGTGGTTGTCGCAGGCTCATACGATGCCGACGAAGCATTCCTGTCGGCAGGAATGTGTATTACAACGCTCGGCTGTTTTGTAACCGTTCCACTGACCATGACAGCCATGCAGTTACTCGGATTTATATAAGGTGAATTATATGAAAATAGCAATCATAGGGTATTGCGCTGCCGGAAAATCCGTGCTTGCAAAGCGCATATCCCAAGAATTGAAAATACCTGTTTTATACCTTGACACCATACATTTCAAGCCTCATTGGACTGAACGTGACGATGAGGAAAGCTGTGCGGTTATTTCACAATGGATGGATACGCACAACGAATGGGTAATCGACGGAAATTATCCTCAGCTTCTACAAAAACGTCGTTTCGATGAAGCAGACAACATCGTATTCCTCGACTATCCGAAAAGTCTATGCGTAAAGCGTATAAAGCTGCGTTACAAGCAATATGCCGGAACAAACCGTGAAAGCATGACCATAGGCTGTGACGAGAAGCTTGACGAAGAACTGCTTGACTGGGTAAAAAAGGGTTGCAGAACGAAGTATAAGCAAGCGGAATATGACCGTATAGAGAAAGCATATCCCGACAAATTCATTCGATGCAAAAGTGATGAGAATGCGGAAAACTTTCTTGAAATCGCAAAAAAATTCAACGAAATAAGGTAAAATAAAATGCCGGTAATTTTATACCGGCATTTAACCTAATCACAAATTACAACCCCATGACAAGATGCATGATCAGCAAACGGTTTTTACTTCAGAAAA
>CAYPXV010000013.1:0-5113 GCA_964414925.1 uncultured Clostridium sp.
ATTGTTTTATGTTCCGCTCCATGGTACATGAACAGTCTCTTCATTTCCTTTATGCTTGAGCAGGCAAAGAGATACCCGATGTAAATTACAACACGCAAAGCACCTTCAACAAGAGAACGCCACAAGCTTTTTCCTTCTCCGAAAATAAGCGATGCTATTAACTGAGGCAAAAAGATGAACAAACCCACAGCCAACAGTACACCGAGAAAAAGTCCGACACCGATAACGATATCTTCGATGTTTTTACCTAACTTCTCAGCCAACCATTTTTCAAACTTAGACGGTTCTTCATCCGCAAAGGCATCTTCACCGTACATATTTGCCGACTGAGTGGTAGTTTTAATACCCGTCGCCAATGATTCGACAAAGGCAACGCAGCCTCTTATTATCGGCAAACCCCAGAAAGTTCCCTTTTGGGCTTTTGAGGTAAATTCACTGTATTCGGTAACGATACTGCCATCCGCTCTGCGTACCGCCATTGCGATACCGGTCGGCGATTTCATCATTACGCCTTCCATGACGGCCTGTCCGCCGACACTACATACTCTCATTATAACATCCTTTCTGTAATCAAGCTTTACTCCAGGTTGTGCCGTCTTTGGTATCTTTAAGCAGTATACCTTTTTCGGCAAGCTCGTTACGAATTTCGTCCGCACGAGCATAGTTTTTATTTTTCTTTGCATCCGCACGCTCGGCTATTAAACGTTCAACGTAATCACAAAGTTCCGCACTATGCTCGGTCTTTTCGCCAATAAGCCCCAAACCGAGGACCTCATCAAAGCTTTTAATAATGGAAAGCTTTGTATTTCCGTTCAGGTCATCCTTAATAACGTCATACAATAAAGTTAAACCGAGTGAAGTATTTAAATCATTGCCAACGCTTTCGATAAAACGCTTGCGATAGAGTGTTTCGGCATTGGAATCCACTTCTCCCTCGGCAGTGATAGCATTTACTCTGTTAACCAACCTCTCATATGTAGCCTTTGCATTGTCAAGAGAATCATAAGTAAATTCAAGAGGTTTTCTGTAATGGCTTTGCAGACAGAAAAGTCTGTATACAAGTGGATTATAGCCCTTTTCCTTCAAGGCGGAAACGGTCAGAATGTTACCCTTGGACTTGCTCATTTTACCTGCACGGTCATTAAGATGCTGAACATGGAACCAGTGTGTACACCAGTTATGCCCTATTGCCGCTTCGCTCTGCGCTATTTCATTGGTATGGTGTGGGAAGATATTGTCAACTCCTCCGCAATGCAAATCGCAATATTCACCTAAATATTTTAAGCTTATAGCCGAACACTCGATATGCCAACCGGGATAACCGACACCCCAAGGACTATCCCACTTCAATTCCTGGGAATCGAATTTCGATTTTGTGAACCAGAGAACGAAGTCGGATTTATTCTTTTTATTGTTGTCCTCGGAAACATCATCTCGAACGCCGATGAGCAAATCGTCAACGCTATGCCCTGTTAAGGCATAATAATTATCGAGTTTAGATGTATCGAAGTAGACATTCCCACCGGCAATGTAAGCATATCCGTTCGTAAACAAACGTTCTATAAGCTCTATGTAATTGTCTATGCAATTCGTCGCAGGTTCAACGATATCGGGACGCTTTATGTTGAGTTCGCAGCAGTCATTAAAGAAAGCATCTTCATAGAATTTCGCAATTTCCATTACGGATTTTCCTTCACGTTTTGCACCTGCAACCATCTTATCTTCACCCGTATCACCGTCACTTGCAAGATGCCCAACATCCGTGATATTCATGACACGGGTAACATCGTATCCCACGTAGCGCAGAAATTTTTCAAGGACATCCTCCATGATATAACTGCGGAGGTTTCCGATATGTGCATAGTGATAAACCGTAGGACCGCAAGTATACATCTTGACTTTGCCCTGTTCATGAGTTTTAAACTCATCAACGGTTTTTGTTAACGTATTGTAAAGATTAATTCTTTCCATGTCTCATCCTTTGAAAACATTTTATTTTTTCATGATATCATCAACCGTCGGTTCATCGTCATCAAATACGAATGCGGCGGTCGGTGCTTTCATGTCACGACCCGAAGCACGCTTTGCTTCTGCTTCCTTCTTTGCATTAACATCGGTAAGGGCTCTTGTTCCTATTATGCCTGCAATAAATACGACGATTGCCGCAATGAAAATATAAGTATTCCATGCGGAATAACTTCCGTATGTGTCAACCGCAGATATGACACCTGATGCAATCATCAAAGCAGCAACTACGATGCAGCACAAACGGGTAACGAGTTTGTATTTATCTTCCTTACCCTCTTTGATAAATTCGGACTCATAAATCTTACCTTTTCCCGAAATTCCGAGATAAAGCGCATACATTCCTATGCCGAGAATGATTATGTCCCAAGCAGTAAGACTTTGTCTTACGACAGGTATTTCAACTTCCGCATACTCACCTGTCAAACTGCTTTCGACACGGACGTTAAGCGTACCCATTTCGGATGCCTTTACCATTATCAAGCCATTGTCATTTATCTCCCATTCAAGGTTATCGGGAATTGCAACGCCTTCCTCATTCACGAGCTTAACCTCAACGCTGATATTTTTGTATGAATCATCTTCGGGAGCGACGTTCTCCGTTTCGCCTGCAAACATGAATAAAGCCGTTGCTGTTTTGATATTCACCTGCACAGACTGTATGTTCTGCATAGCGATTCTTCTCAGCTGAGGTTCCATCGCCTGTTCTTCTTCCGTTGCTTCAAGAACGGGCTGTGATGTTCCGCTGCTGTAGCAACCTGCAAATGCAGTGCAGATAAGCACAAGTGCAAGGATTAAAAGGACAATTTTTTTATTGTTTTTAGTAGTCATTTTTGTTTCTCCAATCATCATTCGGTTATCTTCATATGCCTTAATTTCGGGCACATAAATTCAAATTTCATATTTGGGTAAGCTTGATAAAATCGTCGCTTATCCCCAGGGCTTGACAGATAGTCAAAGCATCTCTTGGCGGATTTTCGTTCTTCGAAAGTTCAAAAATACCGTAATCCATAAATTTTTCGAGAACATCGGTTTTAGATTTTGAGGAACTAACAAGAGCTTGTTTAAGCTTTTCGATGTTACAATACCTTAATCCCATTACCTGATAATGCCTTTGCGCATGGCATGCAACATCATCAAAATGAGTTGTAATAAAAGCAAAAACGTTGGATTGTTCATTAAAGAACTTCACCGCCGCACGAACCAGTGCGGCACCCTCGCTCGGATTTGTTCCTCGTGCAAATTCATCAAGCAAAACGAGTGAACAGCCCTCGTGCCTTTTTTCGATGATGTCGTTGAGAGCAAGCATTTCACCGCCGAAACTCGAAAGACCCGAAATAGAGTCCTCTTTGTCTTCAGATAATAAATCTATATCGGTCAACATCGGTAATGATGCCGTGTCGGCAAAGACGGGAAACCCTGTCATAGCAAGCTGACAATTAAGAGCGATCGTTTTAACGGTAACGGACTTACCGCCCATATTAGCACCCGTAAGAACAGTTGAGCCCGTACAGAGAGTAACATCAATCGATTTAAATTCGGCGTCTCGTTTTTTTAGCGCATCGGCAATTATCGGATTTAACATACCGCAAAAGTTGATTTGCCGATTTTCGTTTGAAAGTTCGGGAATGACGCAATTTCCATCATTCATAAGTCGAGCTTTAGCCATGTCGTAATCCAATCTTGCAATAGAATCTATTGTCCTCAATAAATCATCGACAAAAGTAGCTAAACGCATTGACATTTCCCTGCGAACAAAAAATTCTTCCTCTTCTTCTTTTGCCGCAAGAAGCGTCATTTGGGTATTTAAGCTGTCAAGCACATCATTATCGGACCTTTTTATTTCTATTTCAAGTTTATGCCTTTGCTCTCGAATTGCCGCAAGCTCAGAAGAAAGTTTATCACTGACTCTGAACGTCATAGTCCTCATACCATCGGGGTCAACGATATCAAGCGCATCGGGAAACGCTTTAACGGTGATTCCCTTAGGACTAACTGAAGTGCATAATAATTTATATGCTTCGTCGAGTTTTTCGAGTAATATCAAAAACCTCTTGACTTCAAAAAATTCAACATCCGTCAAAGTGGTATCTTTTAATTTTGCAATACTCCTTTTGATGTCCTTGAATTGCATCAAAACTCTTTCCGTTTTTCGATATGCGGAAAGATTAACTTTCAGTAGCGTATTCAAAGTTTGGATTCTCGAAAATTCATCAATCAACTCATCATATTCGCATGGTGAATAAAAATGAGGTTTCCTTGCTAATTCCGTACCAAACGGTGAGCAAGTCTGAAGCAAATTCACAACATATGAATAGCCGACAAGATTTAATTGAGCCTCGTTCAGCATTTCGTTTCCTCCACAACATTTATAATCGGCACTCGATCGCAAATCGCATTCTCCATCTTTTCCGTAAATTCCACGGTATTATAATGAAGACCGTATGCGGAAAACGGATTTATCGTCACCGCCGCAAGGTGAATTTTTTTTAAGACGGTAAATCCGACACCGGCAAGCAGAAGCTTTTTATATGTATTCTGCAATAATAAGATTCGACTTGCATCTTCGACAATCAATTCCAAAGGGAATTTAAATTTCCCGCCGGCAAGCAAGGCGGAGGCAAACGAATCAATCAATGCTCCTTTTACAAACAGAGCAGCATACTCGTTTTTTCTGAGCATGTCCACCGCTATAGAGGCATCATCAATTGCTAACGTCTCGTCGGAAGATATCAACATAAATTTCTCGTTCGGCGGAGAAATCTTGTATTTTGTTTCTACAAGATTTAACAATTCGACAAAATAGACGGTGTCCCGTACCGTTTTATTGATGTCCGGCGAATAGCTTGCGCCGCTTGCAAGAACGGCTGCTTCGCTAACGGATGGCATAGACAGCGACTTTCTACTAAGTGCGCCGTCAATAAAAATATTCTGTGTGCCGAAAAGTTCAAGCTCACGTCTAATAATTTTAGACGTTGAAGCAAGGAAACACCCCTTTGCCCTACTCCCCATACCCAAATTTGCCATATTGTGCATGGACTCTTGAGACCTCCGCAACAGCACATCCTCGGCAAGTGCATTGCCCAAT
>CAYPXV010000013.1:5123-24303 GCA_964414925.1 uncultured Clostridium sp.
ATAGACGGTCCGGCAAGCTGAACATACCCGTCGCTCATCGCTTTGAATACGATAACATCTCCCATCGGCGTCGAAACATCCGTGACGTCATAAATTTCTCTTGAAACATTACCCATTTCAATAACGCCCGATGCTGTTGCAATCATAGTTCCTCTATGAACGAATATTTCGGGTTTGCCTGTATTTGTAACCACGTCACTCTTCTCGCCGTCACGACCTATCGATGTTAAACCGATCGGTCTGTTCGAAGCTGCAAATTCATGAATAAGTCTGTTTAAAACAGTTGTCTTACCTGCATTTTTACACATTCCGATTAAGGCTGTGGTTTTGTAATTTTTCAGCAAATCGTATAACAAGCACACACCTCCACGTTTAAATTATAACATACCGAATCGAATTTGTACACTTGTTTTTACAATGCATTAAAAAAAAGCAACACTTATGATGTATTGTCCCTACGTGATCACACATAGTTTTCTTGAAGGTTCGCTTTCGAGGTTTTTTCCGTTATAAGCTAAATTCGGATGTATTGTAGTGACGTAATAGTAATAGGTATTTCCACCGATTGCGCCGACATCATTATACTTTACGATACCTTTTTTATCGGTTTGTGTTGTAAGTTTCACCGTACTGCCGCTACTGTCGATTCTATAAACTGAATATCTGAATCGTTCATCGGCAGCGTAAAAATAGATACATGGTTTTCCGTTAAGGTCAAAATACCAACCCACCTCATCGGGCGGCGATGGGTATTGCCAATATTGATTTTCCTCCGTAGGTGCTGTATTAAGCGTGAAGATTTCATTTACAACCTGTTCTTCTGTCATATACGGTGTTGCAAGCAATATTCTTCCTTTTTCCATCGATTCTTTATCCAGCCCAAGTGTTACTATGCCCTGAGGAACGTTAAAATACGATGAATTGTCCTTATAAATTTGATCGAGTAATTCGGCTATCATATGACAAGCACTATTTCCGCCCGTCGTTCCTTTCGGCAGAAAACCGAGTTTTGAGCTATCCGTTCCAAGCCAAGTTACAACCGTATAATCATTCGTATAGGCTGCTGTCCATGCATCCCTCACATTAGAGTCGGCATCAAGGTTCGTCCCTGTTTTTGCCGCCACATCAAAGCTCAATTCACCCAGTTTTTTTGCAGTACCTTTCTGTGCCGTAGAGTGAAGCATATCGGTTAGAATATAGGCATTTGCTTCGCTCATTATTTGAGTTGCGTTTATCTCATGCGAATAAACCGTTTCATCCCCTTTTTCTATGGATAAAACAGCGAAAGGTTCGCTGTACATGCCGCCTGATGCAAACACATTATAAGCACCTGCCATTTCCAAAACAGATACACCATAAGTAAAACCTCCAAGTGCAAGTGAAAGAGAGATACATTCATCCTCAAAGTCTATACCCGATTTTTCTGCGAAACTTACACCACAGTCCAGGCCGATATAATCCAGCACTTCAACCGCAGGTATGTTCAGCGATTCTTCCAACGCAAGTCGTAGACTCACCGATTCGTTATAAATATCATTTGAATTATGAGGCTTGTATCCGTTAAAATCTGCTATTTCATTACAGAGCAAAGTTGCAGCCGTAAAATTATAATATTCAAGCGCAGGAGCATAACAAATAATGGGCTTTATCAAAGAAGCAGGTTGTCTTTCCATATCGGATGCACGGTTAAAACATTGACTCGTGTATTCCCTGCCTCCGACCATAGAAGCGATGCTTCCGTCCGTTCGCAAAACAACAATTGCCGCTTCCGTTTCCGATTCACCATTTAAAAATCTGTCAGCATCCGTAGCAAGTTGTTGTGCACTTGAATTAATCTTAGAATCAAGTGTCGTATAAATTCGATACCCTCCGCTCAACAATTCATTTCTCGTTATGTTCAATCGGTAACAAGATTCTTCTATAGCATAATCGATAAAATAGTTTTCACTGGAAACAATATTGTTGTTCAGTATGCACTCCTCATTTACTGCCTTATCGTACTCGTCGGCGTCAATTCTGCCGTATTCAAGCATAAGGTTGAGAATTGTATTCCTTCTTGAAATCGATCTATCCATATCCAAATGCGGAGCATATCTTGACGGAGCTTTAACAATCCCCGCAAGCTGAGCTGCCTGAGCAAGGCTTAACCTATTTGCGGACACACCGAAATAACCCCTTGAAGCTGCTTCTATTCCGTAAAATCCACCGCCGAAATAAACATAATTTAAATACATTTCAAGGATTTCATCTTTTGAAAATTCATGTTCCATACAAATGGAAAGGTAAGCTTCCTCGATTTTTCTCTCAAAAGTTTTATCACTTGAAAGATGGCTTAACTTAATTAACTGTTGCCCTATCGTCGATGCGCCTTGAACCATTCCTCCAGCCTTTATATCGGCAACGGCTGCACCGACGATTCTGACAAAATCGATTCCGCCATGCTCATAAAATCTGGTGTCCTCTGCGGAAATAAATGCGAGCTTAACGTACTCCGGCAATGTATCCATATCAATTTCCAAACGGTTTTCACTGCTGTGCATAATAGAAATTTCGTTTCCGTCAACATCATAGATGACGGATGACTTGGGGGCATCAATAATTAATGAAGCATCAAAGCTATGCCATTCATCCACTTTAAAATAAGAAGCAAAAGCAATAATTGCCGCAAGCAATAATATAAATGATGAAATGAATATCACCTTAATTATTTTTCGTGTTTTCTTTTTCGATTTTTCCATATAAATGCTCCGTTTTCACTGTTTCGGCATAGTTTTTGTAAAAACACCTTTTCTTATGTGATAATTGAACGAGCTAAAAAGAACTATATTATTTTTCTTTTCAATTAAGCATTGCATTTTCGATAAAATGCTGTTATACTTCTTTCCCGGTTTAAAAACCGATTTCAAAAAAAACAGATAAAATAACGGTGAATCATGAATAATTCAACAATCAACTATGATGAACTTCTTGAATTTGCGCTTACTCTTGCCGTCAGAGTACAACAAAGCGGAGCGGAAACATATCGTATTGAGGAAACTATTACGAGATTGCTCAATGCCTACGGTCTGGAAGCAAACGCAAGTGTCATTCCGAACTGCATAACCGTCTCATGTAAAACCCCCGACGGTAAAAATCTATCTACATTGAGACGCATAAACAATTGTGAGACACAAATAGATGCAATCGAGCAATACAGTGCTCTTTCACGCAGACTGTGCAGTGAAAAACCGCCCATAGATGAAGCATGGAAAATGCTGAATGCAACTACCGCAAGCATAAGGCATTATAAGCCGTGGATTATTTTTCTCGGTTATTTTCTTGTTGCATTCGGCTTCGCCTTCTTTTTTAAAGGAACTCTTGCTGACGCATTGGTAGCGGGAGTTTGCGGCTTAGCCACCGGATTCAGTCTGAAATTGATGAGCAACCTACATGCAAACCCATTTTTCAGTACGTTGGTCTCCGGCTTTATTCTTTCGTTTTTCGCTCACTGTTTTGTCAGGCTCGGATTATGTGACAATGTTGATGCGGTAAGTATCGGAGCATTGATGATACTTGTTCCCGGATTTCTGTTTACCAACAGCCTGCGTGATATTATTTACGGTGATACCATGTCCGGCGTAAACAGACTTGTTCAGGTATTGATAATAGCCGTTGCACTTGTAGTCGGAACAGGTGCTGCCGTAAGCTTTTCCGAGTTACTTTTCGGGGCATACGAAAATGCTTCAAACCTTATCAATTATTCTTTGCCGATACAATGTTTGGTTGGGATGATCGGAACTCTGGGATTCTGTTTATGGTTTAACATTCACGATAGCGGAATATTGCTGTGTCTGCTCGGAAGCATAATATCATGGCTTGTTTACAGTGTGGGTGAATATTTGAATTTAAACATATACGGATGCTACTTTATTTCCTCCGCCGTGGTTGCTTTGTATGCGGAAGTGATGGCAAGGCTCAGAAAGTACCCTGCAACAGGATACTTGCTGGCATCGCTCGTTCCTTTAATACCCGGGGCAGGCGTATACTACACAATGAGTGCCGTTGCGCAAAACGATATGGCAACGTTTTCACGCAAAGGCGTTGAATCCGCTGCAATTGCAGGTAGCATAGCAATAGGAATTTTACTCGTATCATCATCCTTCAGAATGATAAGCGTGTATAAGCAGCGTAAAAAGGAAAAGGTTAAAGTAAATAAAAATTAAAGCATTGATATAAGGCTCTGCATATCATCGGGCATATCGGATTTGACTTCGATTGTTTTCAAAGAAATCGGATGGACAAAATTCAACCGATATGAATGCAGAGCCGGTCTTTTTATAAGTTCCGTTCTTTCCGTTCCGTAAAGCCAGTCGCCTAACAGCGGATGACCTATTGCCGCCATATGCACTCGGATTTGATGGGTTCTGCCTGTTATCGGAATACATTTGACTATGCTTTTTCTTTTATCGGAGCTTAGAATTTCAAACTCGGTAACGGCATATGAACCTCCGCTTCCGATTTCACGTTTTATGGCGGAATTGGGTGTACGGGTAATGGGAAGATTTATAGTTCCGTTTTTACAAACAAGCTCTCCTTCAACAACGGCAATATAGCTCTTTACAAAGCAATCAGAATGTAGCATATTGCCGAGTAAATGATGCATATAACCGTTTTTGGCAATGGTCATGATTCCCGAAGTACCTTTATCCAGACGGCTGACGGGATGAAACATGGTGTCATTTCCGTAATACTCATTTACGCCGGTTTCGACATTCATTACATTCTCGTCATATCTTGAACCGTGAGCTGCATAACCTGCGGGCTTATCGATAATTAAAATATCCTCGTCTTCGTATAGAATCGGGAAAGGCAAAGCTCCCTTATTTTCGTGTGAAGAATTAACCATAGCCGTAAGTAATTGCCCCGTATGTACTCTTTCGTTGACATGAACGACTTTATTATTGAGACAGATACCGTTTTCAATCAGCTTAATTCTCGCAATCAAGCTTGATGAGATTTTAAGTTTATTTTTCAATACGCTCAAAACGGTGCTACCGTCAAATTCCTGTTCGATTTTGTATTCTAATATTCTCATGCTTATCGGTCTCCCAACGGCAATGATACACTTTTTTCTTTAAATAAGCAACATATAATTAATTTGGATTATGCGTGAAGTTGTCGGCAACGATTGTTGCACACAAAAATATAAATTATTTTTCATGGAACAGGTATTGACAAAGACATCGATGTAGTGTACAATCACTTTCGCAACGAACGGATGTGCGCCCATAGCTCAGCGGATAGAGTGCCCGGCTACGAACCGGTAGGTCGCAGGTTCAAATCCTGCTGGGCGCGCCAAGTTTTTTACAATAGTTGTGTAAATAGTCCCTATGTTTATCCGCAGATAGATGTAGGGAGTTTTTTTCATTAACTACAGCATTCGATTAATTCAAAACCGAAAAACGGCGGAGGAAATAAGGTGTTTAATCTACTTGTTGCTTATCGACTTAAACATAAGAAAAGAAAAGAATTTCTTAATGCGCTAACGCTTGCCGATGTTATAAAAAGAACACTTAGCGAACCTGGCTGCATTAAATATGAATTTTACTTGTCTGCAGCTGATGAGGACAAAGTATTGCTTATAGAGCAATGGGATTCCGAATCGTCGCAGAAGGCTCATACGTTCGGTGAAAATATAAAAAAGCTGGTCGAGATGAAAAAAGAATACGTAATCGAGACCGAAATAAAAAGTTTTGAATTTACAAACGAATAAATATTTTTAATTCCTATTGAAAAATGAGGTGGAATTCTGATATAATACCCTTGTTCGACAAGGAATGATAGTCCATTCAATCACGAAAGGAAAATTTGATTGTGCAAAAGAGTGACAGTCGATATAAATCTTACATAGATATTTTGCGTGCGGAGCTTGTTCCCGCAGCAGGTTGTACCGAGCCGATAGCGGTTGCATTTGCGGCTGCCAGAGCCAGACGTATTTTGGGGCATATCCCCGAAAGAGTTGATATTATCGTAAGCGGAAACATCATAAAGAACGTTAAAAGCGTTATTGTTCCGAATACGGGCGGAATGAAAGGAATTGCAGCAGCGGCTGCCGCCGGTATTGCCGCAGGAGATGACGAGCGAATTTTGGAGGTCATAGCTTTTGTTGACGACAATGGCAGAAAACAAATCGCTCAATTTCTTGAAAACTGTGAAATCAATATAAAACCTGCCGATAACGACTTGGTATTCGATATTGATATTCGTGAGTATTACGGTGAAGAATCCGTTCATATTCGTATAATCGATTATCACACCAATGTTGTCCTGATTGAGAAAAATAACGAAGTTATTTTTGCTGCGGATACGGCAAGTTTCGAAGATTCTTCCGGTTCGGTCACCGAAAAGGATGTCATGTCGATAATTGATATTATCGATTTTGCCGACACCGTTGACCTTGCCGATATCGGAGATACCATACGCAGACAGATTAGTTATAACTCCGCCATTTCCGCCGAAGGACTGAAGAACAACTACGGTGCAAATGTCGGAAAGATTCTGTTGAGAACCTACGGCAACGATATAAAGTTCCGTGCAATGGCAGCACCTGCGGCAGGAAGTGATGCTCGAATGGGCGGTTGCGAACTTCCCGTAATTATCGTATCGGGCAGTGGAAATCAAGGTATGACCGCCTCGCTTCCGGTTATTGAGTATGCCAAGGAATATAACAAGAGCGAAGAAGAACTCATCCGTGCCGTAATAGTATCAGATCTTATTACCATACATCAGAAATCATGGATTGGCAGGCTATCGGCATTTTGCGGTGCAATAAGTGCAGGCTGCGGTTCGGCAGCGGGAATAGCGTATCTTTTAGGCGGACGCTATGATACCATTGCTCATACTCTTGTAAACGCATTGGCAATAGTATCCGGTATCGTCTGTGACGGTGCTAAGGCTTCATGTGCGGGAAAAATTGCCGCAGCCGTCAACGCAGGCATTTTAGGTTATAATATGTATCTGAATGACCAGCAATTCTATGCAGGAGACGGAATCGTATCTCAAAATGTAGAAGCAACTATTCGTAACGTAGGCAGATTGGGACGTGACGGAATGCGTGAAACGGATAAAGAGATTCTTAGGATAATGACAGAGTAAACATGGATATAAGGGGCTTTTGCGCACGCAAGGGCTCTTTTTCTGAAAAAAGATTAAGGCGGAGGATAGAAATGAAATACAAACGAATATTACTAAAAATGAGCGGTGAAGTTCTTTCGGGCAAAACACCCATAGATTTTGAAAAGGTTGCATTGGCAGCAAGGCATGTGAAATCACTTTACGAGCTTGGTTGTCAAATAGGAATTGTTGTCGGCGGCGGAAACATTTGGAGAGGAAGATCCGGCGGAACAATGGAACGCAATCGTGCCGACAACATAGGAATGCTTGCAACTGCAATGAATTCTCTTGCACTTGAACAAGCATTGATTGACGAGGCTATTCCGGCACGAGTTATGAGTGCAGTCAATATGGAACTATTCATGGATACATATTCCGCAAGAGGAGCTAATGCCGCATTGGATAACGGCGAAGTAGTCATATTTGCGTGTGGTTCGGGTTCTCCGTTTTTCTCAACGGATACTGCCGCAGCATTGAGGGCTGCTCAAATTCATGCGGACGCACTGCTTCTTGCAAAAGCGGTAGACGGAATTTACACAGCAGACCCGAAATCGGACAGCTCAGCCAGGAGATACTCAAGAGTCAGTTACGATACCGTTATTGAAAAGAATCTTCATGCAACCGATATGACGGCTATAAGTTTTTGTCGTGAATATTCCATTCCTCTGGTTGTATTCTCAATGGAATCGGATCAAAACTTTATTGATGCGGTTAACGGAGTCAATGCGGGAACCATAGTTGACTTCTTACCCGGGTATGAACTTGCATAGTTGATAAATCGTTCCAAGATTTTTCAAAGGGCATTGACAATTAAAAGCATTTCCTTTAAAATAAGCGGTGAAATAAAATTTGAAAGGAACAAAATAATGGACGTTATAGAAATTGCACAGGATAAAATGAATAAAACTATTTCCGTATTAAAGCGTGATCTCGGTTCTCTCAGAGCGGGACGTGCAAATCCCCAGCTTTTGGATAGGATCATGGTTGATTATTACGGGACTGCTACACCGATAAATCAGATGGGAACAATCAGTTCGCCCGAACCTCGTATGCTCGTCATATCGCTTTGGGATGCATCGATGCTTTCTGCTGTGGAAAAGGCAATACAGAAATCCGACATCGGAATTAATCCCTCCAATGACGGCAAACTGATAAGATTGGTATTCCCCGAACTTACCGAAGAAAGACGTAAGGAACTTGTAAAGATTGTTCGTAAAAAAGCCGAAGAAGCCAAGGTTGCTGTTCGCTCTATTCGTAGAGAAGCGAATGAAACCATAAAGAAGGATTGCAAGGACGGCAACATTACCGAAGATGACCAAAAGAGGCTTGAAGATAAAGCTCAAAAAGCAACCGACTCATTCATCAAGGATATAGATCGCATTTGTTCCGAGAAGGAAAAGGAGCTGCTTGAGGTTTGACAAATTTAATCGGCTTACCGCTTGAAACGGTGGTTGCCACGCTTGAATCGAGAGGTTATCAAGTTGAAACCGTAGAAGTCAGATCGAGAAAAGGTGTAGATGGTGACTGTTTAAGAGTTATCAGAATTCTTCCTCTTGACGGCAACACGGTACAAGTAGCTTATTCGGAATTTCTGACCAAAGTCAAAAGGACGTGAGCATCATATCACGTCCTTTTTTGGAGTTTTATAAATGAAAATTTATCAAAAATTTACAAATGAAGAAATGCAAAAACTCGGCTTAACGGGAACTATGCCCAAACATATAGGCATAATAATGGATGGTAACGGACGCTGGGCAAAATCCAGATTTATGCCCAGAAGTGTCGGACATCGTGCAGGCATGGATGCACTTCACGAAATTGTGCGTTCATCGCACAGCATAGGCTTGAAATGCCTTACCGTATATGCGTTTTCCACGGAAAATTGGGGACGACCCGAGACCGAAATCAACGCATTATTCTCACTGTTGGTTGAATACTTCTTCAAGGAAATCGACGAACTCGAAAAAAATAATGTTCGAATCGTAATACTCGGTGATATAACAAGATTCAGTCCTAACCTTCAATCGCTCATGGTATCGGCTGTCGAAAGAACAAAAGATAATACGGGACTTTGCTTTGCCATTGCACTCAATTACGGTTCAAGAGCAGAGATTGTTCGTGCATTTAGGCAAATATCTCAAGAAGGTATAGACCCTTGTGATATAACGGAGGAAACGATTGCCAAACATCTTTACACAGGCTGTATGCCCTACCCCGACCCCGATTTGATTATACGAACCGCAAACGAAAAGCGACTCTCGAATTTCATGTTGTGGCAAGCTGCGTATTCCGAGTTTATCTTTACCGATGTAACTTTTCCCGACTTTACACCCGAGATTTATTATGAGTGTATTCGTCAATTTATGAACAGGACAAGAAAATTCGGAAAGGTCCTTTAAAAGCAACATTGTTAATCATTAATTAACAATATCGCTTTACAATAAGCGACAAACAATACAGATACAATTTAGAAAAGGAAACTACATATGAAGAACTTACCTATACGTACAGTCTTTGCGATACTTCTGATAGGATTGCTTGCTCTCGTACTATATTTCGGCGGAATGTTCCAAGCCGTTGTTCTGGGTATTTTTTGTTTTATTGCCGTTCACGAAATGAATGGTGTATTTAAAAATAGAGACATTCACCCTTTTACATTGCCGTTACAAGTTATGGGTGCGATTCAATTCGTCGTTGTTTATAAACTCGGATTTAAGTATTTACTTGTGCTTGTTGTCCTTGTTTTCACTGCGTTGATGATTGAACGTATTCTCAATCCAAAAAGAACCACTCTCGACTTTGCGGCATCGCTTTGTATTCTCATATATCCCGTTTCACTACTGCTTTGCATGGGTGCATCGGGATTTGAGAAGGACTATTCAAGAATGGCTTTATTCTGTTGCTTCGCAGGACCTTGCATGGCAGACAATGCCGCATACATGATTGGTTCCGTTTTGGGTAAGCATAAACTTTGTCCGTCAATCAGCCCCAATAAAACAGTTGAAGGTGCTGTCAGCGGTGTAATATTCGGAGCTCTCGGCGGAGTATTGGCATTTTACGTTCAGAAGTTATGGGGATTCGACCTTCCCTTATACTTCTACATCATTGTTTGCTTTATCGGCGGTATTGTCGGTCAATTCGGCGATTTGCTTTCATCCACCTTTAAACGATGGGCAAATGTCAAAGATTTCGGACGTCTTATACCGGGACATGGCGGTGTAATGGATAGATTGGACAGTGCGATGATAGTTGCACCTATAGTATTGGCTATATTCACATTATTTGTATTTTAAGGGGAATAATCATGAAAAGGGTTGCTGTTCTGGGTTCTACAGGCTCGATAGGAAAACAAGCACTGGATGTAATAAGACATAATACGGATAAATTTGAAGTTGCCGCATTATGTGCAGGTTCTAATTTAAATCTGATACAGCAACAAATCGAAGAATTTAATCCCGAATTTGTCTGTATGTCCGACAAATATGCCGCAGCATCGATTCATGAGCTTTATCCGAAAATAACCTTATTTGAAAGCAGTGAAATAGGAGCAATTGCCAATGCTTACGATATTGATATTATTGTTAACGGAATCAGCGGCGTTGCAGGACTTCTTCCTACCGTTTTTTCCTTAAAGGCAGGAAAACCTGTTGCGCTTGCAAATAAGGAAAGTATTGTATGCGGACATCATATAATTAACGAGGCACTGAAAACTCCCGGTAGCAAAATACTACCTGTCGATAGTGAGCAAAGTGCGATTTTTCAGTGTCTTCCCCAGGCAGACCCAGACAGCCTGAAGCGAATAATATTGACTGCCTCCGGTGGGATGTTCCGCAATTACACTATGAAAGAACTTGAAAGTGTAACACCCGAGATGGCACTGAAACACCCCGTATGGAGTATGGGGGCTAAAATCACAGTCGATTCATCTACTTTGATCAACAAAGGTTTGGAAGTCATGGAAGCAGGATGGCTGTTTGACGTTTCACCCGAAAACGTGGATGTTCTTATTCATCCTCAATCGATAATACATTCAATGGTTGAACTGAAAGACGGTTCAATCATTGCTCAGCTCAGCACGCCCGATATGCGTCTTGCAATACAATACGCTCTAACCTATCCGAAAAGGATAAACGGTACTATACCCCCGTTAGATCTTGCAACTGTTTCGGGTTTAACCTTCTTTAATCCCGATTTTGAAAGGTTTCCTGCGCTTTCGCTTGCCTATTCCGCTTTTAAAGACGGAAATACACTGCCTATTGCATACACTTCCGCAAGCGAAATCGCCGTGCAACGTTTCATTGACGGTAATTTAAGTTTCTTGAATATTACCGCATGTGTTGAAAACGCAATGAGCCGTATTAACTATTGCGGTAAAGTAACAACTATTGAAGAAATATGTAAGATTGATTATGAAGCACGACTTCTTGCAATTGATTTTTGCAACAAACATGCTAGTTAATCAAGCATAACTTTGGAGGAAGAAAATGACATTGGTTTATATTCTCATTGCTATATTGGTGCTGGCGTTCCTGATTTTCTTTCATGAATTAGGGCATTTTGCGGTTGGAAAGCTGCTTGGATTCAGAGTTTTGGGATTCTCTATAGGCTTTGGTCCCGCACTGGTAGAATTTGAAAAAGGTGAAACAAAATATGCCCTACGCTTGATTCCGTTTGGCGGTGCTTGTCAATTTGACGGAGAAGATGAGGATGCCGAAGATGATCCAAAGCGATTTAATGCGCAGCCTGTATGGAAACGATTCCTCGTTATTTTCGCAGGTCCGTTCATGAACGTTTTGCTCTCGGTATTACTTTCGTTTATATTAATGCTGTCGGTTCCTGTTTCCATACCTAAAATCGATTCTGAATCGGGAGACTGCGTTCCTTATATTGTCGAAGTTTCCTCCGGCAGTGTTGCTGAAAAATCGGGTGTATTGCCCGGAGACATAGTTCTTGCCGTTGACGGCAAACCCACAATGCTTGCTTCCGATGAAATCGATTCAACCGATGCACTTGTTAATTACATAGGCGAAGCCGAAGGTAAACTTACCATGATGGTTGAACGAGACGGAGATACGCTCGAACTTCTAATAGATGACATATACAATGCGGAACTCGGAAAAAATCAGCTTGGCATAACCATAAGTGCAGTTATTGAGGGAACAACTCACAGGAATATTAAAGACGCATTTACCGACTCATTCCAATATCTGTGGCAGATTGTCTCTTTGACCGCAGAAGGAATAGGCAACATGTTTAAAAACGGTATTCAGCAAGGAGATGTATCGGGAGTTATCGGCACGGTTGCGGTAATGGCAGATGTTGCAAATGAAGGCTTGATAAATCTTGTCTATGTTGCTGTAATCTTATCATTAAGTCTGGGCTTATTTAATCTCATTCCTTTCCCCGCACTTGACGGCGGAAGATTGTTATTCCTCGTTATCGAAGCCATTAAGGGCAAACCGCTAAACAGAAATGTCGAAGCGATTGTAAATGCCATCGGTTTCGGGTTACTGTTTTTATTGATGATTGTCGTTACGATCTCGGACGTAATCGGTCTTTTTTAGCAAGCAAATGTTCTATAAGAACCGAGAGGATAGGAAATGTTTGATTTAAACGAAGTTCGGGAAATCATGGCTGAATTCGGCTTATCGGTACAAAGCATAACAAAGCTTTACGACACCTCACGTAGCGATGACGATAAACGATTTAACTTTGTGCTTGATGAGAAATATGTTTTAAAGATTAATTCGGAAACTGTAATGAGCGAATCACGTTTACGGGAAATTTCCGTTCTGATTTCTCATTATCACTCGATCGGTATTTATTGTCCAAAACTACTTCCGACTTTGAATGGAAACCTATCCTATTCGATTGAATATGAGAACAATAGGTATACCTGTTTTGTAGAGGAATTTGCTGCATATCCCATTTGCGACTGCAAAAATGAACCTAATCGAGCTGAAGTTGTTGAACATCTCGGCATATTAGCCTCAAATTATACGGGGATTGATTTAATTGAAACGAAATCAATGTGGAGCATTATCGATCTTGCGCCTCTTGACAAAGGCATTGATGAAAAACAGGAAAACACGAATTTGCTGATTTCAGCACTTTATAAACATGGATACAGCGATTTGGCAAAACACTTGGACGAGTTAAACAGTTCCCTGCGTGAAAGGATAATGACAGTGTTTGACAAATTGCCCAGATGCGTTTACCACGGAGACTTGAACGACTCCAATTTACTGCATAAGAATGGTCGTTTCGTTGGGCTTATTGATTTTAATATGTCGGGAACAGATGTTAATATTAACGTTTTCTTAAATGAAACAAACTGTTTTCCCGAAGAATCCGAATTCGATGCCCTATCCGTTTCGGAAATAATTCGAAATATGACTGATCGTCAGGACGAATTGCTCGCAAGGATATTTAAGCACTATACCTTAAACAAAGATGAGGAATATGCATTCGGTTATTATCGTCAAATCATAAATCTATTTCAGTATCCGAATGTTTGCGCCTTGATCGATTGGCTAAGAAGTGACATGCGGCGAAACAAATGTATCGACCTCATTACTTGCTTAGCAAAATAAAAACATAGTAAATCAAAACATCGTCCGGTTTATGTGCATTAGTGTTATAAGTACGTAAACCGAACTTTTTATTTTACTGACACCTGTCTTGGTTTACCTTCTTCTTCTTCCTCCCCTTCTGCTTTTACCCCTGTAATCTACTCCTAAGCCTTCAAGAAAAGCAACTACAACGACAAGTATTACTATCAGTGCTGTTGTCATAATGTTAATCCCCCCTAAAATTATATTTAATCAATAGCATTGTTGGTATGTATTTAGAGTACCATGTTTCCGGTTAAAATGCAATAGTGTTTTTTTTAATGATTAACTAAAAATAGTACCAAAAAAAACGTTGGAGTTTTGGTACTGTATCACTTTTTGTTTGTTAAATTACAGTTGATTTTCGATAAAAATTAATCTTATACAACCAGCACTTATTTACAAGATCGTCAATACATTTTCATTATATTTTTCACTTGATTATGCTGTGAAGATAAGATTCTAACCGTTTACCATAGATATCCGCAAGATTGCTACATTGAATACCTTCAGAACGCACAACCAACTTTTTCATGAGATTCACGCACTTTACGGCATGGATGGTTTCCGTAAAGATTTAATACATCGGTTAACCTAAAAATACGAGTAAACAGACATTCGGTTTCTATGTACATAATTCTTTGTCTTTTTATTACAAACAAAGCCCACGACACAGGTCATGGGTTTTATTTGTAGTCTGAGAGGCTGCATGAACAGCCTCCTCAATTTATTAAATTAAATGGTTTTCAATCGGGTTCAATCTAATCTGATAAACCTTATTTGGCCGCCAGCTTTTTAGCAAGCTGAGCCTTCTTACGATTGGCTGCGTTCTTATGGATAACGCCCTTGGTGACAGCTTTGTCGACCTTGCTAACTGCGGTTGTGTACATTTCGTTGATTGCAGCTTCTTCGCCGGACTCCAGAGCCTTGTCAAACTTTTTGAGAGCAGTTTTAAGATCGGAAATAATCATACGGTTACGCAGATTCTGTGTCTTTGTAATCTTAACACGCTTCATTGCTGACTTAATGTTTGCCAAATCGGTTCACCTCCCTTTCAGTTCTCGAACACCGCTGATTATAACATAGCTTAGCAATATAATCAAGCTTTTTTTTATTGAAACAACAAAAAACTTGATATATTTACTTAAAAAGAATTGAGTAACGTTTTTCGGGTAAAGCTATAATAATAAAAAGGAGACAGAAATACAATGCATATTAATACAGACCTTGCATCCGAATTAAAAGAGATACATAACGAAACATGCGGAATTGAAGAAGAAAGTGAATATAAAGGTGAAATTAAAATTACAAGAATAAAGATAACGAACGATACGGTTGCCAATAAAATAGGAAAAAAGAAAGGCTGTTATGTAACAATTGATTCCGACGAATTGGAGCAGAGAAACGGGAAAGTTTTTAAGGAAGTAGCATTCGTATTATCGAATGAAATCAGAAGGATGATATCAATTGATGCAAGCAGTACGATTTTAATTGTAGGTTTAGGAAACAGATCTGTCACACCCGATTCACTCGGACCGAGGGTCGTTAGTGCAGTTCATGTAACAAGGCATCTAAAAAAATACATGCCCGAGGCTTTGGAAACAGACATTCCGGGAGTTTGCGCCATAGCACCCGGGGTTTTAGGAATGACCGGTATCGAGACAAATGATATTGTTAAAGGAATTATCGAGAATCTGAAACCAGATTGTATCATAGCAATTGACGCACTTGCATCTAGGAGAGCATCGAGGATAAGTAATACGATACAGCTTTGTGATTCGGGCATCAGTCCCGGCTCGGGGGTAGGAAATACTCGTTCGGAATTAAGCAGGGATTCACTCGGTATACCGGTAATCGCAATCGGAGTGCCCCTTGTCGTTTATGCAAGTACAATTATTCTTGATTCGATTAGTTCCGTGAAAGGCGAATATGATGAAGATAAAACTCAAGCATTGGTTGATTCAATATTAAAAAGACAGGGTGATATGATCGTCACTCCAAAGGACATTGATACGATTATCAAAGATATGGCAGGCGTTATTGCTGCGGGAATCAATATAGCTGTTTTCGGAGAGGAACAAACCGAAAACCTGAACGAGCTGTTTTCCTGATAAAAAATCAAAGGAGGTTTGAATACTCCTTTGATTTCAGAAAAGGATTACATTAGTTGAAGGTTATTCTTAGGTGTAACCAGCAACGTGCGTTGATTGGTATAGATAACCATTCCGGGTTTTGCACCCGAGGGTTTCTTCACGTATTTCCGTTTCGTGAAATCAACAGAAACGGAGGGTGAATTTCTTGCTTGAGAATGATATGCGGCAAGCTGTGCTGCTTCAAGTAAGGTTGTATCGGGTACGCTGCCTACATGGCTTATAATTACATGTGAGCCATGAATATCCTTAGTATGAAGCCACAAATCATCGGGACGAGAATTTTTAAACGTTAGCTTATCATTCTGGTAGTTATTTTTACCGACATAAATATCTATTCCGTCAGATGAGATGTAATGATAAGGCTTTGCTGCGGGCAATTTATGTTTTTTTTGCGAATTAGATTTTATGTAGCCCTGTGCTGCAAGTTCTGAACGAATTTCTTCAAAATCGGAATCGGTAACACATTCACAAAGCGTTGCCGAAATTGCGTTCAAATAATCCAATTCGAGTTCGGCTTCCCTCTTTTGCACAAGAGCGACTTCGGCAGCAGAACGTGCTTTACGGTACTTTTTAAAGAACTGTTGCGCATTTTCGGTTCCCGATAACTGAGGGTCTAATTCAACAAGTATCGGTTCGGGTGGCGATGTATAGTAATTATCAAGCACAATCTGCTCTATGCGCGGCGGAATTTTATATAAATTTGCCGTTATTAACTCTCCGTAAAGACGTAAGCGTTCTGTTTCTTCTTCACTGCCTAAAGCAAACGAAAACTTTTCTATTTTTCGTTCAAGGCGCTGAATATTGTTTAAAATAATCTTCTCGATTGATGCGGTGCGATGCTTAATACTTTCCGATTGCGAAAGATTTTTGTAATAAGCATCCGCAGCTTCACCCAGCGACGGATACGGAATACATTCGCCCGAAGCCGGAATGAACGGCAACAAGGTTTGACAGGTACCGCTTCTTACAATGCAAGCTTTAAAGTTTCCGATAGCAAGTGCCTTATAAAATCTCTCCAACTTAGCACCGATATTCTCATCACCGAGAGCTTCAATCAATAGCTGAGCAACAGAGGGAGATAAGCCGTAGAAAGAATTGGACAAGGCTTTATGGGGATAGGAAACCGAATCAATAGCATTTGAAAACTCTCGTTCCGATACCGAAAGCGGATTAAGTTTTCGCTGAGTTGGCGGCGGTATATACCCGACTTTAGGTAAAACGATACGCAGCGTACTCATATCGGCGGAAACCCTTTTTATGCTGTCGAGTATCACATCTGACTCATCAAGCAAAATGATATTTGAGTGTCGTCCCATTATTTCGCATACAAGCTTAAAACAAGTTTCATCGCACAACTCATTTACCGTTGAAAAACCGAATATTACGATTCTATCAAGGTTCGGCTGTTCGACTGAAATAATGCGAGCATTTTGCAAATGCTTTCTTAAAAGCATAAGAAAATTAGGAGCTTCCATAGGGGAAGTCCTTTTTTCTTCAGTTAAATGCACTCTGCAATTATCGGCAGATGCGGAAATAAGAATTTTTTTTGTTCCGTCCGAAGTACGAATCGAAAATAAAAGTTCATATTTTTCGGGTTGCTGTATTTTTTCGATTTTGCCTCCGATTACAGAACGAATTTCCGCAACCGAGGCGGCAAGAGTCAAACCATCCATAGTAAATATAAATATTATGCTCAAACGCAGAGACCGTTTTACCGATCCCTGCGTTCAAATGCTTATCAGGCTTCTTTCAGTGTTTTGTAAATGTAAATCGGTTCGGCTTTCTTCAGGATACAATCGCTGTCGATTACCACTTTTTCCACATCATTTCGCGAAGGCAATTCATACATTATCGGAAGCATGATGTCTTCAAGAATAGCACGCAAACCTCTTGCGCCCGTATTTCTTGAAATTGTAAGCTTCGCAATTTCACGCAAAGAACTTTCCGTGAACTCAAGTTCAACATTATCCATTTTGAACAGACGCATATATTGCTTTGCAAGAGCATTCTTCGGTTTTGTAAGAATACTTACCATCGCTTCTTCGGTGAGCTTATCAAGAGTAACAATTACCGGAACACGACCGACAAACTCGGGAATTAGACCGAATTTCAATAAATCTTCAGGGAGAATATCCTTAAGTGTCTCACCGATATCACGTTCGATATTTGACTGCACATCTGCCCCAAATCCCAGACTCTTTTTGCCTGTACGTTTTGAAATGATGTCCTCGATCCCTGCAAACGCACCACCACATATGAAAAGGATATTGGTAGTATCAATTTGTATGAACTCCTGCTGAGGGTGCTTGCGTCCTCCCTGAGGAGGGACGGAAGCTACAGTGCCTTCGATAATTTTCAGCAATGCCTGCTGTACACCTTCGCCCGAAACATCGCGGGTAATAGACATATTTTCACTCTTGCGTGCTATTTTGTCTATTTCGTCAATGTAGATAATTCCTCTTTCAGCTTTGGCAACATCAAAGTTAGCCGCCTGAATCAACTTCAAGAGGATATTTTCAACATCTTCACCTACATATCCCGCTTCGGTCAATGCGGTAGCATCGGCAACTGCGAACGGCACATCCAGAACTCTTGCCAAGGTTTCTGCCAGCAAGGTTTTTCCGCAGCCTGTAGGACCGAGCATAAGGATATTGCTTTTTCCGAGTTCCACTTCATCTTCGTTAGAAGATGCCATTATACGTTTGTAATGATTATACACCGCAACGGCAAGAGCCTTTTTTGCGTGTTCCTGACCAATAACGTAAGAATCCAGAACTTCGGTTATGTCCTTGGGTTTAGGCAGTGCTGCGTTGTTGAAGTCGGGATGCGATTCCATGTGCCTATTTAAAAGCATTTCGCTGCACAACTCAACACAGTCACTGCATATGAATACTTCACCGTTTGCCGATGCAAAAAGTCGATCCGTTTCGTCTCGATCCCTTCCGCAAAACGAGCAAACTTCCAAATCATCGTTATAAATTGACATGTAATATTATTACGTCTCCTTCTTGTGCTTTATGCTTACCTTCCTGCAGGAATGATTTCATCAATTATTCCATATTCAACGGCAGCTGCGGCATCAAGATAGTTATCCCTTTCCGTATCGAGGGCTATTTGTTCAACAGACTTTCCGGTACGCTGTGCAAGAATTTCGTTTAACTTCTGACGTGTGCGAATTATATGCTCCGCATGAATCTTTACGTCACTTGCCTGACCGCTTGCTCCGCCGGAGGGTTGATGAATCATTATTTCGCTGTTAGGAAG
>CAYPXV010000014.1:0-23900 GCA_964414925.1 uncultured Clostridium sp.
GGATTGTTCAAAAAAGTCTTGCAATTTTTCACAGATAGGTTTATACTTAAATCGGTGCATAAAAGGATGCACATAAATACATGTTTACATTATTACAAGGAGGTAACTCTATGCCAAAATTCATATCTATCGAGGAAGCGGTAAAGTTAATTCCCGATGGTGCAACTGTCATGTTCGGAGGTTTCATGGGCTGCGGCAATGCCCACAGATTCATAGACGCATTATCCAAGAGCGGAGTAAAGGATCTCACTTATATAGGTAATGACGGCGTATGCCCGGGCGGACCTATGGGCGAGGAATACTACGGGGTAGCGAAGCTGATTCACAACAAGCAGATAAAGAGGATAATCGCATCCCACGTCGGTTTGAATCCGGAAGTTGCTCAGCAATCGATGGTAGACGGAACTCTTGAGGTTATACTTGTTCCCCAGGGTTCGCTTGCCGAAATGATACGAGCAGACGGAGCAGGACTCGGCGGTGTACTTACACCCACCGGTGTCGGCACAATAATCGAGGACAGTCCTTTCTGTATGGGCAAACAGACGATTAACGGCAAGGATTACCTGCTGATGAAGCCCTTACATGCCGACTTTGCCGTCATAGGCGGAGCAAAGATAGATAAGTACGGCAACGTATGGTACAAAGGAAGCAGCCAGAACTTCAACATAGTGATGGCAACTGCCGCAGACGTTGTCATAGCGGAAGGCGAAGAAATCGTCGAAGTCGGAGAAATACCGGCAGAAGACGTCCGCACTCCCGGTATTTTCGTTGACTATGTTGTAGAGGGAGGTAAGTATTAATGATGGATAAGGCTGCAATAAAAGCTTGCATAGCAAAGCGTGTAGCGAAAGAGCTGCATGACGGAGACGTAGTAAACCTCGGCATCGGTATTCCGACAATGGTTCCTTCATATCTTCCCGAAGGCGTTAGTGTTGTTCTTCAGAGCGAAAACGGAATAATTCGCACAGCACCCGTTACCGATGAAAATCGTGATGCTATTCACGTTGTTGACGCAGGCGGAGCGCCCGCAGCAGCGGCACCCGGTGCATGTTTCATCGACAGCGCAACATCTTTCGGACTTATTCGCGGAGGACATGTTGACGCAACCATTCTCGGCGGACTTGAAGTTGACGAAGAAGGCTCACTTGCCAACTGGCTCATCCCCGGGAAGCGTATGCCCGGCATGGGTGGCGCAATGGATCTGCTTGTCGGAGCGAAGAACGTTATAGTAGCGATGGAGCATACGGCAAAGGGAAATCCCAAGATTTTGAAGAAGTGCCGTCTCCCCTACACCGCCGTTCACTGCGTAACCAAGATAATCACCGAAATGGGTGTAATGGTTGTTACCCCCGACGGACTTGTATTGACAGAGTACAATCCCGAATTTACGGTAGAACAGATTCAAGCCGCAACCGAAGCAACGCTTATAATTTCACCCGAACTTAAGAGCATGATCGACTAAAACCGATTACTTTACACACTGCTGCCCGATAAAACGGGCAGCTTTTTTTATTTTTGCCGCCATGAAGAAAAGTGCAAAGTTGCATTTTTTTACAAGCTATGCTAACATACATAAGCGGAAATAAAGTACACGGTAACAGGTAAAGCTAATACCTGTATAATTTGGGAGTCATGATGAAGAAAATAGCATTTTATTTAAAGGGCTACATAAAAGAATGTATATTAGCACCCTTATTTAAATTACTCGAAGCAACGAACGAACTTATAGTTCCGTTTATAATGGCATCGATAATCGACATAGGTATAGGCAGCGGAGATACAAATTACATAATAAAGATGGGACTGCTACTGGCACTGCTAGCTCTAAGCGGATTCGGTTTTGCGTGTGCGGCGCAATTTTTTGCAGCAAAGGCAGCCATAGGATTTTCCGAGGAATTACGCAGTGACCTACTAAAGCATATACAAAGTTTATCATTTAACGATTTGAGTCATTTCGGCACATCGAAACTAATAACCATAATGACCGGGGATGTAAATCAGGCTCAAACGGGCGTGAACCAGCTTCTGCGACTTCTTTTACGTTCGCCGTTTGTAGTTTTCGGAGCGATGGCAGCCGCATTCATGATTGACGCCAACGTTGCATTCATATTCCTCATTGTCATAATTCTGCTTTGCCTGGTCGTATTCGGAATAATACTGACCTGCATACCCATGCATACCGACGTTCAACAGAATTTAGACAGTGTAACTGCAAAGGTTCGAGAAAACCTGAACGGTGTCAGAGTAATACGAGCGTTTGCCGTGGAAGGTACGGAGATTGACGAGTTTGACAATAGGAACAATCGTTTAACACGGTTGCAGCTGAAAGTGGGAAAGATATCGTCAATGCTGAATCCGCTTACGCTTTTGATTGTCAATATAGCAGTTATAGCGTTGATATGGACAGGTGCGATAAGGGTAAACATAGGCTCACTCACGCAAGGTGAAGTTACGGCACTGTACAATTTAATGAGTCAAATTCTCATAGAGCTTGTCAAGATGGCGAACCTTATAATAACGGTAACGAAATCTGCGGCATGTGCAAAGCGATGCGCACAGGTTTTAAACTATAATTCTACAAGAAATACCGGCACTGAGTTACCGGCAGTAGATGCACCCAAAGGCAGTGTAGAATTTACCGATGTATCCTTTACCTTCCCCGACGGTCGTGAATCGGCAATATCGCACATAAACTTTCGTGCAAACCCCGGAGAAACCATTGGCATAATAGGAGGAACGGGTTCGGGAAAGAGTTCGCTTATAAACCTTATTCCCGGATTTTACAATGCAAGCGGCGGCACGGTAAAGGTTGACGGTCTTGACGTAATGGAATTTGACCGTACAGCACTTATAGAGCGCATAGGACTTGTACCCCAGCACGCATTACTCTTTGAAGGAACGGTTCGTTCAAACCTTTTAATGGGCAATAAGCAGGCAAGCGACGATGAATTGCTCAATGCACTTTCCATAGCACAGGCACTTGAAATTATCAAGGATAAACCTTACGGACTTGATACGCATGTAGAACAGGGCGGACGAAATTTTTCGGGTGGACAGAAGCAAAGACTGACAATAGCCAGGGCACTTGTAAAAAATCCCGAAATACTGATTATGGACGACAGTGCCTCGGCACTGGATTACGCAACGGATGCCAAGCTTCGAAAGAGTATCGGCAGCATGAAGAATCCACCGACGACATTCATTGTGTCGCAACGTACTGCTTCGGTACTTCATGCGGATAAGATAATCGTAATGGATGACGGGCGCATGGTAGGTATGGGCACTCATGAAGAACTTATGAATACATGCGACGTTTATAAGGAAATTTACAATTCACAGTTTGATAATTCCGGAGGCAAGCAATGAACACTGTTTCAAAATGGTCTGTACTTGTCAAGTTGATACATAGAAGCAATAAGCATTTATCGCTGTTTATTATTTCTGTACCGCTTGCAATTTTATCGGTATTGGGTACGCTTTTGACTCCGCTTTACGTCGGTCGTGCAATCGATTGCATAATCGGGATGGGAGCGGTTGACTTCGGGCAAATAAAGATTTACTGTTTGAAAATAATAATTAGCAGTGCAACGGCAGCCTTAGCCCAATGGTTGCTGGGAATTTGCAGTAACAAGCTTACATATAAAATTGTTCACGACTTACGTGACGAAGCATTTTTGCACATACAGGAACTTCCTCTTTCGTATCTCGATTCCCACTCCACAGGGGATATCGTAAGCAGGATGATAACGGATGTAGAGCAGATTTCGAACGGACTGTTATTGAGCCTAACGAGTTTTCTCACAGGTGTTGCGACGATCATAGGTGCATTGTTTTTCATGCTCAGTGTCAATCCGCTTGTTGCATTGATTGTTATAATCGTAACACCGATGTCGCTCATAGCGGCGAGCCTAATCACCAAACATACATACAAGATGTTCAGAACGCAGTCTCAAATAAGGGGTGACTTAACATCCTTAATCGACGAGCTTATAAGCGGACAAAAAGTTGTTCAGGCATTCGGGTATGAAGCCGAAGCAGAAAAGCATTTTGACGAAATGAATTCGGAAATGAGCAAATTTACGCTCAAGGCGGTTTTTTATTCGTCATTGACCAATCCGTCAACGAGATTCATAAACGCACTTGCATATGCCGGTATCGGTGCTTGCGGAGCAATTGTCGCCATAAGCGGCGGAATAAGCATTGGAGGACTGACCTCTCTTTTGGCATATGCAAATCAATACACAAAGCCGTTTAATGAAATAACCGATGTGCTTGCGGAACTTCAAAATGCTTTGGCATGTGCGGGACGAATTTTTGATTTAATAGAAGTACCGAAGCAAACAGCAGACCCCATTGAGGTATGCGACAGTAAAGCTACAGTCGGGCAAATTGATTTTAAGTCCGTTTCATTCTCATATTCACCTGACAGACCTTTAATAGATGACTTCAACCTGACTGTAAAACCCGGGCAGCTTGTAGCGATAGTAGGTCCGACAGGTTGCGGAAAGACAACGCTTATCAATCTATTGATGCGATTTTACGAACCGAACGAGGGAAAAATCTGCATTGACGGAGTTGACATATCAACCATGAGCAGGCATGAGCTTCGCAAAAAGTTCGGCATGGTATTACAGGAAACGCGATTAAAGACGGGTACGATACGTGATAACATTTGTATGGGACGCCCCGATGCAAGCGATGAGGACATTCTTGCGGCGGCTGTTGCTTCACATTCCCACGAATTTATAAAGCGTTTACCGAACGGATATGACACCGTTATCGACGAATCCGGCGGAAACCTATCCCAGGGACAGAAGCAGTTATTGTGCATAGCACGAGTTATGCTGACACATCCTCCGATGCTGATATTGGACGAAGCGACATCATCGATAGACACGAGAACAGAGCTTAAAGTTCAGGATGCATTCAGTGTATTGATGAACGGACGAACAACGTTCATCGTCGCTCACAGGCTTTCAACCATCCGTGAAGCTGATATAATCCTCGTAATGCGAAACGGAAAGATAATCGAAAAAGGTACACACAACGAACTACTTGAAAAACAAGGGTTCTACTGTGAGCTTTATAACAGCCAATTTGCGCAGTAAAAAGCACCTTATTGGACGTTTTATTAAATATATTTGTTTTTATGGGGTTTTTTAATTGACATTTGGCATGGAAAACAGTATGATTCATACTGTATTGTCATGTATCGCTACATGGCCTATAGAACGTATAAAGAAAAAGCTTTTCTATATTAATGGGAGGTATTAATGGAAAAGAAAACACTGGTTATCGGTGTAATAGGAGCTGATGTTCACGCTGTGGGCAATCAGATACTTTATCATGCATTCACCGAAGCGGGTTTTAACGTAGTTAACCTGGGTGTAATGGTATCCCAGGAAGAATTTATAAACGCTGCAATAGAGACAAATGCCGATGCTATTCTCGTATCATCGCTGTACGGTCAAGGCGAACTTGACTGCCGCGGTCTTCGTGAAAAGTGCAACGAAGCCGGACTTGAAGACATTCTTCTGTATGTCGGCGGCAATATAGTAATCGGAAAACAACCCTTTGAGGATGTTGAAAAGCGATTTAAGGCAATGGGTTTTGATCGTTCATTTCCTCCCGGCACCGATCCGTTGGTTGATATCGAATACTTGAAAAAGGATCTTCACATGGAAGACTGACAGTCTTCCTGTTAGGTAAATGTTTATGAATCCCGTATTGTTGATAGATTTTGGAAGCACCTATACAAAGGTAACAGCAGTAGACACCGACAGCGCACAATTGCTTGGTACGGCTTGCTCATACACTACCGTACAGACTGACATCAACAACGGACTTAACAACGCTATTGATGAACTGACCGAAAAAATAGGCAAGTTAGATTTTACCGCACGTTATGCCGCCTCAAGTGCGGCAGGCGGATTGAAGATGCTTGCGAGCGGACTTGTGCCCGAATTGACATCGGAAGCTGCAAAAACCGCAAGTCTCGGAGCGGGTGCAAAGGTACTTAAAACCTATTCATACGAACTTACCGAGGATGATGCGGATGAGATTTCATCCATTTCCCCCGATATTTTCCTTTTGGTCGGCGGAACAGACGGCGGTAATTCGGCGTGTATTCTTCATAATGCCAAAGTGCTTGCCGAAATCGGCGGTAGTTTTCCGATAGTAATAGCCGGGAATCGAAGTGCTGCGAAGCAATGCGCCAAAATACTTGATGGTCGCGAAGTTTACATTTGCGAGAATGTAATGCCGAAATTCGGTGTATTGAACGTTGAACCCGTACAGCAGGTAATAAGAAATGTGTTTTTGAAGAACATCGTAAAAGCCAAGGGTTTGACGGAAGCGAGTGAACTGGTATCGGGCATATTGATGCCCACACCGTCGGCGGTAATGGCAGCCATAAAACTGCTTGGCGAAGGAACGGACACTCAACCCGGCATAGGAGAGCTTATAGCGATAGATGTCGGCGGTGCTACAACGGATATTTACTCCGTATCGGACGGAATGCCCGATGACCCCAGAACATTACTCAAAGGATTGCCCGAGCCCTATATCAAGCGAACCGTCGAGGGCGATATCGGAATGCGTTACAGTATTTACGGTATAGTCGAAAATGCAGGCGGTATTTCAAAGATTGCTGCACTGGCAGGTATTGACGAGCAGCGTGCGGCAATGCTTGTCGAGAAGTTTTCGAAAAATACCGACTTGTTGCCATGGGATGCCGAAACTACCGCACTTGACGAAGCACTGGCGAGTATGGCGGTAAAGACCGCAGTGACCAGACATGCCGGCAGCGTGGAAGAAACCTACAGTATGATCGGCACAACATATGTGCAAACAGGCAAGAACTTAATGAACGTACAGAAAATAGTGATAACCGGAGGTTCACTGATTCATACGGAAAATACCGATAGAATAGCCTCCTTTGCACTGTTTGACGAAAAGGAACCTTCATCTCTCAAGCCGAAAAATGCAAGTGTGCTTGTGGATAGAAAATACATCATAGCCGCTATGGGACTGCTCAGTGAACATTACCCCGAAGTGGCATTAAAGATAATGAAAAAGGAGCTACAACAAATATGACATTGCAGAACAAGCGTATTCCCGACGATGAATTTGCGGCAATACGTGCAGAGGTCCTTCAGCAATGGCCCACCGGCAAGGACGTAGATTTTGACGAAGCAATCGCTTATCACAAGTCCATGCCCGAACACAAAATTTTTTCCAAGAAACTCATTGATGCGAAGAATCGCGGCATAACATTGGTTCAACCCCGTGCAGGCGTAGCTCTCATTCATGAGCATATAGAGCTGCTTACCTACCTGCAAAATAAAGGCGGAGCCGATTTGCTGCCCACCACCATTGACAGCTATACCAGACAGAACCGTTATCAGGAAGCGGATGTAGGTATCAGGGAGTCAATGAAAGAGCGTCGCAGCATGTTGAACGGTTTCCCGGCGGTAAACCATGGCGTTGCAGGTTGTCGTCAGATCGTTGAAGCACTTGACACACCGCTTCAGGTTCGCCACGGAACTCCCGATGCAAGACTTCTTACCGAAATCACCTATGCCGGCGGTTTTACAAGTTATGAGGGCGGCGGTATCTCCTATAATCTCCCGTATGCGAAGAATGTTCCCATGGAAAAGACAATTCGCGACTGGCAGTATGTTGACAGGCTTACGGGACTTTATGAAGAAGCGGGTGTTTCAATCAACCGTGAACCCTACGGTCCTCTTACCGGAACGCTTGTTCCTCCGTGCATTTCACATGCGGTTGCTATTATAGAGGCATTACTTGCAGCCGAGCAGGGTGTACGCAACATAACAATAGGCTACGGTCAGTGCGGAAATCTCGTTCAGGACGTTGCGGCAATTCGCACACTTGAAGAATTGGCAAACGAATACATGGTAAAGTGCGGTTATCCCGATGTTGTTATTACCACCGTATTCCATCAGTGGATGGGCGGATTCCCCGAAGATGAAGCTAAAGCATTCGGCGTAATAAGCTGGGGAAGTGCTACCGCTGCTCTTTCCAAGGCGACAAAGGTCATCGTAAAGACTCCTCACGAGGCTGTAGGTGTACCCACCATGGAAGCAAACGCACAGGGTCTCAGATGCACCAAGCAGGTAATAAACATGCTTTCCGACCAGGTATGCACAGCTGCAAACCTCGAACAGGAAAAGGAAGTAATTCGCAAGGAAACCCGTGCTATAGTCGATAAATGCTTCGAGCTGGGTGACGGCGATATAGCTGTCGGAACGGTTAATGCTGTTAAAGCAGGCGTTATCGACATTCCCTTTGCTCCTTCACGCTTTAATGCGGGAAGAATGTTACCCGCAAGAGACAATAACGGTGCAATCCGTATTTTGAACACAGGTAATCTCCCCTTCACACAGGAGATGAAGGATTTCAATGCCGAAATGATTAATGAACGTGCCCGTGCCGAAAAGCGCAGTGCATCTTTCCAGATGGTCACAGACGATGTTTATGCAATCAGTAAGGGAAGGCTTGTAGGTCGTCCTCACGGAATGCATGAACGCAATAAATAAGGAAACTAATTCTAATTTAAAGAAAGGCAATAAAAATGAAAATTGTTGATTTAATTTGCTCTCCCGGTCGTACCGGATTCTACTTTGACGATCAGCGCGCCATAAAGTCAGGCGCAAAGTCCGACGGTTTTACCTATGTCGGCGACACCGTTACCGATGGTTTTACCTCTATTCGTCAAGCAGGTGAATCTATTTCCGTACAGTTGGTTCTCGAAGACGGTCAGGTTGCATACGGCGACTGTGCTGCCGTTCAGTATAGCGGTGCAGGCGGACGTGACCCGCTGTTCCTTGCAAAGGATTTCATTCCCGTTATTGAAAAACATATCAAGCCCGCACTGGTCGGTCGTGAAGCAGACAGCTTCAAGGGACTTTCGGAAATGGTCGAAGCTATAACCGTTGACGGCAAGAGACTTCATACCGCTATCCGTTACGGCGTAACACAGGCTATTCTCGATGCTGTAGCAAAGGCAAGCCATCGTATGATGTGTGAAGTTGTAGCCGACGAATATGGTTGCACCATCACCGATGAACCTCTTGCAATCTTTACTCAGTCGGGTGATGACAGATACAACAATGCCGACAAGATGATCATCAAAGGCGCACAGGTTCTGCCTCATGCACTTATCAACAACGTAAAGACCAAGCTCGGTGAAAAGGGCGAATTGCTCGAACAGTATGTACGTTGGCTCCGTGACAGAGTCATTGCACTGCGTAACGACGAAAGTTACTCCCCCATTTTCCACATTGACGTATACGGAACAATCGGTGCTGCATTCGGCAACGAGAACTACGAGGCAATGGCTGACTACATGGCAAAGCTTGAAGAAGCAGCAAAGCCCTTCCATCTGCGTATAGAAGGTCCCATGGACGTTGAAGATCGTGAAAAGCAGATGATCGCACTCAAGACCATCACAAAGCTTCTTGACGACAGAGGAATCAACGTTGAGATAGTTGCCGACGAATGGTGCAATACCCTTGAAGATATCAAGTATTTCGCCGACAACAGAGCAGGTCACATGGTTCAGATTAAAACTCCCGACCTGGGCGGTATCAATAACACCGTTGAAGCTGTTCTCTACTGCAAAGAAAAGGGAATCGGCGCATATCAGGGCGGAACTTGCAACGAAACCGACCGCAGCGCACAGATTTGCGTCCAGTGCGCAATGGCAACTCGTCCCGTGCAGATCCTTGCAAAGCCCGGTATGGGTGTTGACGAGGGCTACATGATCGTTTACAACGAAATGCAGCGCATAATTGCCATGCATAAGGCAAGGACGAACAAATAATTTAATACAGGAATTTACCACCGGGTAAGAATGTTCAGGCATTCGTATACACATCGTTAGGTCTTTGAAGATGTGTGTGCGGATGCCTTTTTTAAAGAGAAAAATAGTGTTTAACAAGAATTATTTTACAAAATTTGAAAAATTATTATGGAGCTGCTCGGTATTTGCGATAACGGTAGCGTTTATTATTTTTGACAAAACAAATTATTTGACACTATGTGCATCGATTGTGGGCGTAACTTCACTCATATTCAATGCAAAGGGAAATCCTTTCGGGCAAATTTTGATGATCGTTTTCAGTTTGCTGTATGGAATTATCTCGTATGAATTTCTGTATTACGGTGAGATGATAACGTATCTCGGCATGACTTTACCTATGTCCGTAATTGCGCTTATTTCGTGGTTAAAGCACCCATACAAGGGGAATAAATCCGAAGTGAGTGTCAATACACTGAAAAAAAGGGAGTCACTGCTGATACCGCTTCTTACTGCGGCGGTAACATTTGATTTTTACTTTGTGCTTGAAGGATTAAACACTGCCAACATCGTTCCGAGTACAATATCGGTTGCTACCAGCTTTTTGGCTGTTTATCTCACGTTCAGAAGGAGTCATTACTACGCTGCGGCATATGCGGCAAACGACGTTGTACTTATAATCCTATGGACGCTGGCAAGCATCGAAAACATGCGTTACATATCGGTCGTTGTCTGCTTTATCGCTTTTCTCATCAATGATATCTACGGTTTTTATTGTTGGCATAAGATGAATAAACGTCAAAAGGAGGATGGTTAAGCCATCCTCCCCTGTTGTTTAAACAAAGCCACCAAGAGTTCGACAACCTGTTCATAGCTGTCAATGCCTTCCGAGTGTCCGTTATGCTTTAGATATGTGTCGTTGACCTTATCGTTTATTTCACTCCAAGTATTATCGGAGTATTTGGCGAGGTATGTCCTGTAATCGTCAAGATCCGTATTCAGCTTATCCGAAAAGCGTTGTCTAAGCTGCGCATATTCTTCGGGATTAGACTCATAAATCAAATTAACGGTACAAATAAGCATATTCATTGTAGCCGAATACTTGTACGAATAATCATCTGAGAACTCGGAAATGTAATATGCGATGAAATTTGCTTCATTTTCCCTTGCAAACCCGAAATAATGCGCCAATTCATGGGCGGCACTTGTGGGAATGTAGAGAGAAGGCTGATCAATGTTCACGTTTGGTTCTGCCGTATACGGAATGAATACGCCTGCTATTCCCAGTGCCGAAAACTGTTTAGAAAAGAAAAGTTTTTTAGGCTTATAAGAAACATTGGAAAAAACAGGATTGACATTACCCGCCGTTTCATATGCTTTTAGGATAGAATCGGTTACATCGTCAAAATCGGCAGTGAACACTCCGTTTTCATCTTCATCAACGTATTGCCTGTATTGTTCCGCATCGTAAAGCAGACATTCAAACACGGCTGAAAGCTCTGTTGAAGAATAATCCTCCACAGATAGATTGAGACTGTACGAGACGGGAAGTCGGAAATGATTCAAGCCCCAAAAAGCATAGAAAGCATTGATAAGTATACCTGCTAAAATACCTATTGAAATGAACAAACTCAATAGCTTCATTCTGTTTCTATGCTTATTTATTAATTTACCGAAGATAACGCCAATAATTCTGAACACAAGCAGTATAACTATAACTGCGGCGGCAGCGACAAGTAAAATTTCCGCAAGAGAAAAATTGACGGACGAACTGATTGCACCGAGAATTTTCGAAATTATCGGATAAATCTTTCTGCTGTACACCTGTTCGATCGCCTGAGGATTCAAACCGAATACTTTAGGGATCAATATACCTATCGGTATTAAAATAAGCCACAGCGACTTCAGAATTAAATGCTTCGCCGAATATTTATTTTTACCTATACTTTTTTTCATTTAAATTAAAAATCCATTACCGCTTTAGCGGACTCTTCCTCATTAAGTTCCGTCACATCAAAATCCATGACTCTGTAAATACGCTTGCACATACCAAGCACACTCGGACGATGCGTTGTAATGATGCAAGTTTTATTGGGTTGAGCCGTTATAATATTTTTAAGAACTTTACGTTCTGTCGATACATCAAGGGCGGACGTTGCTTCATCAAGCAGCAAAATCGGAGCATCTTTCAATATGGCTCTTGCAATTGCAATGCGTTGAGCCTGTCCTTCTGACAGTCCCCTACCCTTCTCCCCTATATTGGTGTTGATTCCGTCCGGCAGTTTTTTTACAAAATCCCAAGCACACGAAAGCTCCAACGATTTCATTATTTCATCCTCGGTTGCATTCGGTTTAACCATGAGCAAATTCTCCGCAATTGTGCCTGCAATCATCGAGTTACCCTGCGGCACATATGCAAAGAGGTGTCTTGTTTCAACATTTACGTCTACGCTCACACCTGTTTGAGAACATATAGTGACGTTTCCCTTTTTCGGTTTAACAAGCCCCAATATCAGCCTTACAAGTGTCGTCTTGCCTTCACCCGAAGCACCGATAACGGCGATGATTTCGCCCGGACAGGCAAGCAGGTTTGATGAATTAAGTACGTATTTATCGCTTTCGTACGAAAAACAAACGTTTTCCAGTTTTACGGTAAAGCCCGTCGGGATAAACCTATCCATTTCACTGCTGAGTGCAATATGCGGTTCAGGCGGAATGTTGACAAGCTCACGTATTCTGTGAGCGGAAACCGAGCCGTTAAGAAACGTCGGAATTATTGACACAAGATTTTTGAATGCGGTAACGAGATTAGCACCCTGTTGAAGGAACAGAGTCATTGTTCCGTAGGTAATAACATGCGACCAGAGCAGAAACAGGCAATAACCGAACGAAGCGAACTCCGCAATAAGGCTTACCAATGTGGTAACGATGTTAGACTTTATGGAAAAGAGGTTTGAGTCAAGCATTGCCTCTTTTTGTTCCTCTTGATGCTGTCTCATTTTCCTGCCGTAGAAAGGAGCAATGCCGAATGATTTTATCGTATCGAAGTTATAAAATGTCTCCGCTTCAAAACTCATAATCTTACTGCCGACTTGCCTTACCCTTTGCCCATGGTAGCGTTGACCTTTGACAAAGAAACCTGAGCAGAGCAATAAAATCGGGGCACCGGCGAGGGAGATAAAAGCCATAGTGACATCGTAATGCAGTATGACCAAAAAGGTTGAAACGAACTTATATAGTGCAATCACTATGGTCGGCAACCAACTTATGGCACTTGAAGATACGGTTGAAATATCGGTATTGAACCTATTGAGGATATCTCCGTTTGAAAACTTGTTGACGCTAAGCCAATCGGCATCGACTATCTTATCGAAAATGTTGGCTTGGATGTCATTGTGGATATTGATATTGATTTTGGCAAGTAACCTTGACACCAAATTTTCGGTTAAAAGATTTAGCAATGCACTGCCGGCAATGACACCGATAAGCAGGCTGAGTTTATTAAGTTCATAACCGGTTATGATGTCTATTACATACTTTCCGGCAATGCTTCCGACAAGACTCAAGGTTGTCGTCAAAATGCCCAGGACCGTATAAACTGCGATAACGCCCTTATAGCGAGCACTGTATCCCATTATCCATTTCCAGTCTTCAACGACTTCTTTTATCGTTCCGTCTTTAATTTTACGAATAAGCCCTGAAACAGAGCCGACACCTTGAGTCTGTTTTTCCATTTATCCTCCTTGATTAGAAGCCTGCGCCGCCACCTCTGGTGCCGCCGCCTCCTCCACGATGACCTCCGCCACCGAAGCCACCGCCACGATGACCGCCGCTACTTCCGCCACCTCTGTGACCACCGCCGAAGCCGCCGCCCGTATGCGGACGATGGGAATTTGACCCGAACGGTCTATTGCGCAGAGGTGGGTTGAAACCTCTGTGCGGTGGGCGTGGGGTATGATGATGCGGTGGAGGTGGGGGCGGTCTATGCCCGCGTCGAATACGTGACGAAGGGCGTAGCGCAAGAGAAATCAACTTTACCACAACAAAGAAAACTATAAAGAATAAAACAATCGTACCGAAACTCATATAACCAAAGCAAGAAGCAAGCGAACAGGCTGTACAACCGAGGCAGGAAATTTCATTGCCGTCGTTGACAGAGCCCTGATAATACATGTCACTATCACCTATATAACCCAATTGATCATCACTGTCACCGTAAACGGAATCGTCAATGCTGCTCAACTTTGAATAAAGTGCTGTAAAAGTCTGCATAGTACCTTTATCATAATCACCTGCGAGAAAATCATCACGCATGTAGGTATAAAGCACCTCAGTCAAATAGGCATCATTCATAACCGTTTCGAGCCCCGTTCCCTGCAAGCACCGACAGCTTTCATCATCTGTAACGAGTAGGAGCAATATTCCGTTATCCTTGTTTGCATCACCGATTCCCCATTCATTAAACAGGTCGGCTGCGTAATCGGCTATATCCGCACCGTTCAGTGTTTTCATCGTTACAACGCAAATTTGTCCCCCGTTCTTATTACATAAGATTTTGTTTTGACTTATTATGTAATCCTCGGTTTCGGACGAAAGCACATCCGCCTCATCCAGGACATAGAACGAATCATTCGGGCTTGGCACCTCATACGCTAAAGCACTGCTAACGCCACTTGCGGTTACGATAAAAATAACCGCAAGCAAAGCACCGAGCTTTTTTATTAAACTTTTTTTCATTTTAATCTTATCACTTTCCTTCACTTAAAGCCCCGTAAATTATGTTTGCGGGGAATTTGGAGGTTACTTTATTCTCTTTACTTAAAGCTTCCTCAAAGTCAACATTTGCAAAATTAAATATTTTAGATTTTGCACTTGTCACGCTGTTATACTGACCGACCAAGTTAATGTTATCGGTTGAATCCTGTCCCAGTGAGCGGTACAATGTATCGACGGCTGAATAAGCATCAAGACAGATTTCATATTTTTGATAATACTTTTTGCTGTCGTTGTATTTTTCGACAAGCGACTTTGCATCTTTAAGTGCAGATTTATCAACATCGAAATCTGTTTCGACTATATTTAGAAAATCCGACACAGCATCCATCATGGTGTTCATCGTAGCGGATAGTGTCCAACCATGCCCCTGATCTTTAATTGCATTCTTTTCAAAGAAGGAATAGCACTTATCGATACTCTTATTCAAGCTTATGTTCGCACTTATGGGGACAACCAGTATAACAGCCAATACAAGGGCTAATACTGCGACCGAGTGTTTTTTTAATAAATTATTCATTTGTTATCCGCTCCGACATTTGCAACCTGAAGCAGTTTTTTATGGAGTTCGTCTTCGATACGAACAAGTTCTGCTTCCGCAGCGACACGCTTATCGTGACCTTCTGTTTGGATTCTGAGTACATCATCCATGGTTGCAATCAATTTCTGGTTTGTCTCGGTCAGTGTTTCTATATCGACAATTCCCCTCTCGCTCTCCTCGGCAGCGGCAACGGTAGCCACACGCAGAGCCTCTGCGTTCTTTTTGAGCAGTTGGTTTGTCATATCTGTAACACTGCGCTCCGCCTCTATAGCCTGTTGCGTATGAGCAAGACCAAGTGAAATTACCATTTGGTTTTTCCAAAGCGGAATGGTATTAGCGATGGTAGTCTGAATTTTCTCAATCATCATGACATCATTATTTTGAATGAGTCTGATTTGAGGAGCCATCTGCATACTTATATTCCTTGTCAGTTCAAGGTCATAGAGCTTTTTTTCGAATCTTACGCACATATCCGAGAAATCTCTTGCCTTCTGTGCATCTTCGGGCAGGTTTGTTTCCTTGGCACGATTAGTAAGTTCCACCAGAGTGGTTGCTCTTTCCTGTTCAAGACGTTTTTTACCCGCCATGATGTACATTGTAAGCTCCTTGAAATAAGCCATATTTCGCTCATACATTTCATCAAGCATAGCAACGTCCTTACTCAAGCCTACCTGATGATCTTCAAGCTTAATTACAATGCTTGAAACGGTTTTCTCCGCACTTTCATAACGATCTTTCATGGTTTCGATTGAAGCGACTTTGCGTTTAATAAGTCCGAAAAGACCGCGTTTTTCACCTTCACCGAAATTTCTGAGTTCACCGACAAGTGACGTAATCATTTCACCCGTTTCACCGAGATCCTTTGTTTTTACCGCTGCAAGCGCACTGTCGGTAAATTCGGAAAGCTTGCCCTGACTTTTAGCTCCGTAATTCATTACCAACGATGAATCCGTAATATCTATTTTTTCGGAGAATTCATCGACCATTTTCTGTTCTTCGGGGGAAAGAGCAAGGTTTTTCTGAATATTCTCCTGCAACTGCTTTGCTTCTTCCTGTGTGGACTTGGGCATTTGAGAATCTCCCATAGTTTCGAGTGTCAATTCCGGTACGAATTTTTCTTCCATAATAATCTGATTTCCTTTCAATTTATTTTATTCATCGGTATAGCTTTCCGCAATACTGTCAAGAACTTCAATATCCGTGTTTATGTCCAGAACATCGGATGAGAACAGCGAATCGAGGGTAGTTTCAAATGTAGTTGCCATTGTCTGACAATTGTTTTCGATGCTACGCATAATCTCGGTTGAATTTTCGCTTCCGCTGTTAATGATTTCATGCTTTTTATATGCAATAAGAAGTTTGTCGGCGGTAGGAAGGTAATGATTTAAGAACTTCCTTATTTTAAAAGCCTTCTTCGGGTATTCGTTAAGCTCGTTCAAAATCGACCTGAGCGACTTCAACATTCTTGTTACATTTGATTTAACCTTATCATTGTAGATTGCCTGTTCAAGCTGCTGCATTGATTTTAAATGTTCCCATGCTTCATGCAACGCTTTATCCATTTCTTCAAGTCCGGTATCGTATTCGGGTTCAGATTCCAAAACAATCTCGGTATCCGGGTTCTTCTTTTTCACTGCAATGAAACACATCACTGCTGCCGCTGCGGTAACAATCAGCCAAAATAGCTTGTACATTGGGAATATCAAAGCCATTGCACATATAACCACTGCGGTAACATAGTACGGCTTATTTGAGTGAATTATCTTTGTTTTTCTTTTCATCTTCAAATCCTTTCGATAGATATGTTTTAATTATATAACGAATATTAACGCATAGCAAGAGTTTTTTGTGCAATCATGCTTCTGAACAGATCCTCCGCCGCTTGTTTTAGCAGATATTCGGCATTTGCCATTGCGTATTCAAGCGTCATCGGAGTATTTACGCAACTTTTTAAACTGAAGTTACCCAATTCTGCAATACAATCATAACCCGTACCGAAACTTCCCGCAATCACGGCGGCAGGAACTAAATTATTTACGGCATAGTTCAGAACCGTTCCGACTGCTTTACCGTTTTTTACGGATGATGAATCTAAACAGCCCTCGGCGGTAATAACCATATCCGCTTTGCAAAGAAGCTGTTTAAAGTTCACTGCGTCAAGTACTGTCTGTGCCCCTGACGAAAGCTGTGCATTGAGAATTGACCTTAACATTGCACCCAATCCTCCCGCAGCACCGCACCCGGGTTCGGAACAAACTTCAAATCCGCAATGGGAGTTATAAAGTGTCTCCAAATTGCACATCCCCTGCTCCAGCAATTCAAGCTGCTGCGCCGATGCACCCTTCTGCGGACCGAAAATCATCGTTGCACCGTTTTCACCTGTCAAGGGATTATTAACGTCGCACATGACACGAATATCAATTTCTTTAAGTAACGGTGAGACAGCGGATACATCCATGTTACACGCTTTAATCATATCCTCGCCGCATCCTGTCAGTTCATTACCGACATTGTCAAGGAATTTAACTCCAAGAGCAATTGCTGCGCCCATGCCGCCATCGTTAGTCGCAGAACCTCCGATACCGATAAGGATATGCTTTACGCCTTCATTGGCTGCACACAAAATCAGTTCGCCTGTACCGAAGCTTGAAGCCTTCATGAGATCGAGAATACTTGTATCAAGCATTGCTATTCCGCTAGCCGATGCCATTTCTATAACGGCAGTGTCACCGTTAATTATTCCATACTCCGCTTCAACGATTTCACCGTAAGCATTTTTTACCGTGCATTTTCTCTTTATTCCGTTAAACGCATTAACAAGAACATTTGCCGTACCATCACCGCCGTCGGCAACAGGTACGGATATTACCTTTGCCCCCGGCAGAATTTTCCTTGCCGCACTCATTATGATTCTTGAAACGTTTTGTGCGTCAAGACTTCCTTTGAACTTATCGGGTGCAACAAGAAGCGTAAGATCTCCGTATTCTTTTCCGTGTGTAGCGCATGATCTTAAATAAGGCACATCGAATGAAGAATCAGACCCCGTTAGTTCGCCGTGAGTACCAAATTTTCCTCGGTAAATCAATCCGTCAATTTTTGCTATGACGTTTGTTTGTATATATGGACGATACGTTGTGAGTATGCTCCCGACATAGGCATCGGAATCGAGTGCGGCAAATAACTTGCGCATTCTGCGAACATTTCCGTTCATAAAGACAAGTGTATAGACGGTATCGCTGTCGGTATCATCTATCGAAGCTTTTCCAGAAAAAAGCTCCAAATCACAAAGAATCTTATCGCTTATTGCCGAAAAAATTCTACCCAACTCATACGATAATACTTCATCCGAATATTCTTTTTCGAGCATTTCAATTCTAATGCCCAGTGCAAATCCGTGAATTTCCATGTTCACTCCTCATAATCTATAAATTTCGGTTTCTCATTTGAAATAACGCATTTATAGGATTTATTTAAACAAAACTTACCACTGAGTATACCCATGCTTATTTCATCCTCTATCCTATGCGAAATAACTTTTTCAATTGCATGGGCGTTATCCCTCGACAATTCCGAACGGGAAATCGATTTTACAACGTACTCTGATACGCTGTTATCAAAGCTTATCTTCACCGAATGAGTTTTCAGTTTTTCGGCGAATCTATCAAGAAGCAAATCTGCAACGGCTATTGCGCTGTTTTCATTTAGCGTTTCAAGCCGAACTACGGCATCAACACCTTTGATTATTTCGGAATTTATTTCGCCGTAAGGTATGAAATCATCGTCTGCCGAGTTATCGAAACCTGCCGAATAAAGTTTTGTTGACTTTCGTGTAGTCATAGTAAAAATCAATAAGGTGTTTTTAAAATTAATCCTATTGTCCCTGCCGTCATATAAAAAACCATTATTCAATATCCCTGCAAAAATCATCTGAACTTCGTCACATGCCTTATCGATATTTTCGACTAAAATCACAGCGTGCGGTTTTTTTCGCACTTCCTCGGTAAAGCGACCGCCCTCATCACTGTCCCTATAGCCTTTGGGACTGCCGATTAATGTGGGGATTTTTATTTTGTCGGTATAATCATTCATGTCAAGTTTAATCAAAACCGATTCATCGGGATACAACTCTTGCGCCAAAGCTTCGCCAAGAGCCGATTTACCGCACCCGGAAGCACCCAGAATGAGAAACGAGCAAAACGGCTTATCCGTTTGCGCAATCCCCGCACCGTTTCTTCTAAGTGCCAAAGCGCACTCCGAAACGGCGGAGGCTTGACCTATGAATCGTTTATTTAATTTTTCTTCAATATCTACTATCTTTTCCGACAAATTTCCCATTATGTTATCTACGGGAATGCCCGTTATATCACAAACGACCTGTGCTATATCATGTTTTGATATGAGCTTTGAATTATTCAGTTCAGCCCTTGAGGCAGCTTCATCCATAAGGTCAATCGCTTTATCGGGCAAAAATCGTTCTGTGATGTACCTTACTGAAAAATTCACACAACTTTCAACGGCTTCCGGCAAGAAAGTAACTCCGTGGAATTTTTCATATTTGCCACAAAGACCCTGCAAAATCTTCAGAGCATCCTGTTGTGAAGGTTCTTCAACCGTAATTTTTGAAAATCGTCTTTCCAAGGCAGCATCTTTTTCGATGTACCTTTTATATTCATTAAGGGTCGTTGCGCCGACAAGTCGCAAATTGCCTCTTGCCAAAGCAGGTTTCATGATATTAGCCGCATCAACGCTTCCCTCTGCCGAGCCTGCACCGACGATCATATGTATTTCGTCAATGAACAGGATGATATTTTCATCTACTTCGCTTATAATGCCTTCAAGTCTTTGTTCAAAATCTCCCCTATACTTTGTGCCTGCAATAAGTGTACCTATATCGATACGCATGATTCTAACGTTTTTTAGAGGAGCGGGAACATTTCCTTCGGCTATTCGGCAGGCAAGCCCTTCTACTATCGCAGATTTTCCGACTCCGGGTTCGCCGACCAAAATCGGATTATTCTTATTCCTTCTAAGTAGAGTTTGAATGACTCTGTTGACGACAGTTTCGCAGCCTATTAAAGTATCAAGCTTCCCTGCTTCCGCCTGCAAAGTCAAATCAACCGCCAAAGAGTCAAGAAGTGTTGTTTTACCTTTGTTTTGGTTTAGTTTAAGCTCATCCTCTTTAAAGCAGTTTTTGGGAATCTCCGCTTCTATCTTGTCCGTTTTACTCTTTAATTCATCAAGGTGTTCTTTTCCCGTTAGATTCGGAGCAAAGTAATTCAAAACACTTGCAGCACGACAATTACTGTTACGAACCATTGCCCTTAGAATATGAATAGGTTCTATTTCATTATTGTTATCCGATTTAGCTTCATACAACGAATGTTCAATAATCTTTTTTGCATTCATTGTAAATCCGTTGTTATCGGTAAAACGCAGAGTATCGGCGGTAACGGAACGACTTATGTAAAGCAACACCTCATCTTCGTTTACACCGTAATATGAAAGCAAAGCAGAAGCGTCACCATCAACCCTTATAATACCGAGCAAAATATGCTCCGAACCCACAAATTTATCATTCAGTGACGAAGCACACTCCTTTGCCCGGAGTATAACATGCCGTGTATCTTTCGAAAAATTGTCTGTCATAGCGTTATCCGTCAAATTGCAGTTAAATCAATATGCCTTTGCTTAACGGGGCGACGCATATAAACATTAAGCACAATGCCGACGCCTATCATGTTTGTAAGCATATTCGATCCGCCGTAGCTTATGAACGGCAAAGGAATACCCGTTATGGGCATAAGACCCATTGTCATTCCGATATTTTCAAAGACATGCGCCGCAAGCATTGCGACAACACCGCTTACAAGCAGCGTTCCGAAATTATCCCTTGCCTTATATGCGATATAAATCCATCTGAACATAAGCACAAAGAACGTAACGATAAGGATACAACTGCCTACAAAACCTACCGCTTCCGTTATTCCGCTGAAGATGAAGTCGGTATGCCTTGCAGGGATATATCTCATTTGGGCAAGGGTTTCTTCGCCGAAAAAGCCCTTACCCAGCAATTGACCCGAGCCTATTGCCATTTTGGATTTTGTAACGTGATACTTAGCATCATCGCTCATCATATCGGGACGAAGGAAAACATCGATTCTGTTTCTTTGTTTTTCGGTAAGGATGAAGTTATACGCAAATACGATGCCTGCGCCTCCCAATCCTATAGCGGCAATGACATACGACCATTTTATTCCGGCAACGAACACGATAACGCAAAGAATAACGAGCAATACAAGTGCTGTGCCGTAATCGGGTTGAAGGACTATAAGCATGAACGGAAGTACCGTAACCGCCAGAGCTATACATATATCCTTAAATTTCAGAAGGCTTCCGTCCCTATCCATAGCACTTGAAACCATTTTCGATAAAGAAATTATAACGGCAATTTTACAAAGTTCGCCCGGCTGAATAGCCCTTTCGATGGTGTCAAAGACGAACCAACCCTGCGCACCGCCTCTTACTTTTCCGAAAACGAACAACAAAGCAAGCAGTCCGATTATTCCTCCGTAGATATAAATCGACAAACTCTTAAAAATCGAATAATCGAACGCAATTACCATCAGCATAGCGGCAAGACCTATCAGGAAGTTGGTAACATGCTTTATCAGGTACTCCATATTAAATTTACTCATATAATCGGACAAGCCTGTTTCCGTGCCGTCAAATGGGGTAGCCATAACGGAAGCCAGAGCAACGGTGCCGAAAATTACAAGTCCGAGTACCAATATAACCGTCATCCAGTCAATATGTTTAAAGTATTTTTTTTCAAACAGGCTCATTTCAGATTAAATTATAAATCCTTCATCTTTTTTTGCGGCATTGTTAAGCTCTTCGAGTTTTGCCTCATAGCCCTTTTTCCCGAGCAAAGCATATGTCGCATTTTTTCCTTCTTCAACACCGGGCTGGTCAAATGCATCTATTCCGATAAGCTCACCTGCAAAAGCGGTTTGCATTTCAAACAATTGAATCAACTGACCAATAGAATACTCGTTGACACGAGGGATAATAATGGTTTTATTCATATGCCCGCTTACCGTTACCGCATGTTCCGTCGCCTTAGCTTCGGCATCGATAAGCTCATTCAGCGAATGTCCCGAAAGAAATGCAACATTCGGTATTGAATCAAAAGCATGAGGAATGGCATATTCCGAGCGATAATTGAGAACTCTTATAAAAGTTATCGTCTTGTCAAACGGACCATCCGTATAGAGTTGAACTTGAGAATGTTGATCGGTAACTCCCAGTGCTTTAACGGGGGTTTGTCCGAAACGAATCAGCTTATCGCCTACCTGTTTCTTTTTGCCCAATGACTCCGCCCACAGTTGAGCATACCAATCCGCAAAGTATTTAAGCGAATCGGCATAGGGCATCAATACAGAAATATTGGCACCTTTCTTCATTGCCAGCACTTCAAGTGCCGCACAGACGAGCGCAGGATTATCAAATACGGAAGTGTTTGAACACAGCTCATCCATCTCCTCCGCACCGTCAAGGAGCAGGGAAATATCCGCACCGCAAACGGCTGCCGACAGTAAACCTACGGGACAAAGCTCCGAAAACCTTCCGCCCACTCCGTCGGGTACTATGAATGTTTTTAGGTTGTACTCCTTCGCAATTCCAATGAGGTTTCCTTTTTTTTCATCTGTAGTTGCAATCAGATGATCTTTTAAGCCTTTTTCGCCGAATCTGTCAATTAACAAGCGTGTAACTATAAGCAGTTGGCTCATAGTTTCGCTTGTGCTGCCTGATTTTGTTATGACATTAAAGATTGTTTTATCTATGTCAATCACGTCAAGCAAAGCACTCATACGTTCAGGGTCAATATTATCCTCAACGTAGAATTTAGGTCCCCGACGCTTTGACCTCGCAAGTTCATTATAATGCGGATGCTGTAATGCTTGATGGACTGCAATCGGACCCAATGCCGAGCCGCCGATACCCAGCACGACAAAATACTCACAATTTTCTCTAATCCATGCTGCTGTCTCGTTTATCTCGTTAATATTAGCACGCTGAGTTTTATACAGCTCACGCCACCTGAGCTTATCCCTTTTGGAATTAACTTCCTCAAGAGCATTCTGCATCTGAGGCTCCATAGCCTTCAGTTCTTCTATGCCAATGCCTCTTTCACCTAAAGTATGAGAGAGCATATTGTTGTAATCAATATGAATCAGTGCATCTGATTTGTAGTTATTCATGTTAAGCGTATACCTCCCCATGTTATTTCTTGATTATACCATATCTTTCGGTCAATGTCAAAAAGAGTATAGAAAAAGGGAATCGATATTCGATCCCCTTTCAACATCAGCCCGGAGGCCACTGCATACTTCTGCCGCCGAGAATATGAAAATGTAAATGCTCGACGCTCTGCTGTCCGTCCTTGCCCGTATTAATTACGACTCTGAATCCGGACGCATCGATATTCAAGTCGGAAGCAATTTTTTTAACAATATTCTGCATGTATCCGAAAGTATCGGAATCGACATCCAGAATATTATTGAAATGCTTTTTGGGAACAAGCAAGACGTGAACGGGAGCTTGCGGTTCAATATCTTTGAAAGCAAGTACACGTTCATCCTCGTAAACCTTTTCCGAGGGGATATCCCCTTTGACTATTTTACAAAACAAACAATTATCCATAATACCTCCTATAAAAAGTCAAGTGGTTTTAACCAACTTGCTGTATTTTTTAATGTTTTT
>CAYPXV010000015.1:0-13927 GCA_964414925.1 uncultured Clostridium sp.
GTTCACCCCAACCGAACGGGAATTTAAATTCAATGTCGGTTGTTCCGTTGGAATAATGGCATAACTCCTCGGCTGTATGTTCACGCTTTCTCAAACTTTGCTCGGAAAGACCGAGATTGACGAGAAAATCATAACAGTAATTACGCCAATAATCGTACCATTCAAGTTCAGTACCGGGCTCACAGAAAAATTCCAGCTCCATCTGCTCAAATTCCCTTGTGCGGAATATGAAGTTACCGGGAGTTATTTCGTTGCGGAAGGACTTTCCTATCTGCGCAATACCGAAAGGAATCTTCTTTCGCATCGTTCTTTGAACATTGAGAAAATTAATAAATATGCCCTGTGCCGTTTCGGGACGAAGATAAATTTCATTTGCGGTATCTTCGTTGACTCCCTGGAACGTCTTAAACATCATGTTAAACTTGCGGATGGATGTAAAATCGGACTTTCCGCATTCGGGGCATACTATTCTGTTATCCTTTATAAACTGTTCCATGTGTTCGTCGGTCCAACCATCGGGATGAACGTCCGTCAAACCATGACTTTCCGCATAATCTTCAATGAGTTTATCGGCACGGAAACGTGCTTTGCACGCACGACAGTCCATAAGAGGATCATTAAAATTCCCTACATGTCCACTCGCAACCCATACTTCCGGATTCATGAGAATTGCGCAGTCCATGCCGACATTATAGGGGCTCTGCTGAACGAATTTTTGCCACCAGGCATTTTTTACATTATTGAGCAGTTGGACTCCGAGAGGACCGTAGTCCCAACAATTCGCCAAACCGCCGTAAATTTCGGAACCTGCAAAAATGTAGCCCCGGTTTTTGCACAGGGCTACAATTTTATCCATAGAAAATTCTTTTTTCATAAGTCTGTGCTTTCTAAAGGATGATTAAACGTTACGCTGTACCTTATTGGAACGCAGGCAACGAGTGCAGACATTCATCTTCTTGGGAGTACCATCGACGATGACGTTAACACGCTGTACGTTGGGTGCCCAGATACGTCTGGTCTTCCTGTTGGAATGGCTGACCAAATTGCCGCTCATTGAGCCCTTTCCGCATACTTCACAAAACTTACCCATTTGTTACACCTCCTTGCCGAGACTGCCGTGTATGTATCACTTTAATGCACACAAATACACTAGCCAGATTCAAACAGATGTATTTTATCACCATTGCGCTTTATTTGCAAGCTTTTTTTACTGCAAACACATATATATTACTTTGTGCTACGACCTCCACGGTATTTTGCTTGATAAAAATCGATAAAAGTGATATAATCATTACTGTAGTATGTACTCGTAGCTCAGTTGGATAGAGCGTCAGACTCCGACTCTGAAGGTCATGGGTTCGAATCCCATCGGGTATACCATTTTCAATGAGGGTATTAATGTGAAAAAGAGAATTATTCTGATTGTATTGGATAGTGTGGGAATAGGTTGTTTACCCGATGCCGCAGATTTCGGCGATGTGGGAGCGCATACTTTGGGCAATATCAATTCCGTTCGCCCCGTTTATATGCCTAATATGGTTAAAATGGGTATAGGCAATGTGGAAAATTCAAGGCTTCCCTTTAATCCGCATAATTCGGCTGCGTATGCAAGACTTATGGAAGTCACCCATGCAAAGGATACCACCAGCGGACATTGGGAAATGATGGGACTGCCGATGAGTGTTCCTTTCAGGACTTATCCCGGCGGTTTCCCAAACGATTTAGTCTCCGAATTTGAAAGCAAAATCGGCGTCGGTATACTTGGTAATAAAGTTGCTTCCGGCACTGCAATAATTAATGAACTCGGTGATGAACATGTAAAAACAGGAAAGCCTATAGTGTACACTTCTGCGGATAGTGTATTCCAAATTGCAGCGCACGAAGATGTTATTCCGCTTAATGAGCTTTATCACATGTGCGAAATTGCAAGGCAAATGCTTGTAGGCGATAATTTGGTCGGACGCGTAATCGCAAGACCATTTGTCGGTGAAAACGGTTGTTATAAGCGTACGGAGAATCGTCGAGATTTTGCTGTTTCTCCCATGTCCGACACGGTGCTTGATGCATTGACAAAAGCGGGTAAGAACGTTGTCGGAATAGGAAAAATCGAAGACATTTTTGCACATAGAGGTTTGACCTCCGTTAATCATACCAAAAACAATCATGACGGTATCGAGGCAACGATTGATTGCATAAAGGATGATTCTGTCGATTTTATCTTCACAAATCTTGTGGACTTTGATATGCTGTACGGTCATAGAAACGATGTTGAGGGATACGCAAATGCCCTTGAGTATTTTGATAAAAAGATTCCCGAAATCGTTTCATGTATGAAAGACGATGATATATTGATGATAACAGCCGACCATGGTTGCGATCCGTGCTTCCCGACAACGGACCATACCCGTGAATTTATTCCGCTGCTTGTTTACGGAAAAAATGTTAAACCGATTTCGCTTGGTACTCGAAAAACATTTTCCGATATCGGTGCAACGGTTCTTCAATATTTGACAGAGCAGAATTGGAGTTGCGGAGAATCTTTCCTGAACCTTATAATTTAGTTTTCGGCATTTTTTATCTCCTGTGCGAATATGATTTACAAAATTCGCTCGGGAGATTTTTTGTGCTGAATAAAAGAATCATAATAATAATTCTGATAACATGCTTGATTGGCTTTGCGCTGTCACATGTAAACGCAGAAGGCATGGCGATAGATGTTGCCGATGTAGAGGCAGCTTTACTTATGGAAACCGAATCAAAAACCGTACTTTTTGATTTTAATGCAAATCAGGATTATCCTGTTGCAGGTTTGGTGAGACTTGCTCCTTTATTGGTTGTATGCGATTGTTTCGATAATTCTTTAATTAATTTTGATACATCCGTGACCATATCATCAAATTCTGCTTCGGTAAAAGGGGCAACTGCGTTCTTATCGACAGGTGAGTCTACACTTGCATCTGACTTACTTCGTGCATCGGTAATGATAAATGCGGGAGATGCAATTCATGCACTGCTTATTTCGGCTTTTCAAACAGAAGAATCGGCAGTTGAGGCGATTAATCTGCGTTTGTCGGAACTTAAAATCGAAACCGAATACAAAAGTATTTTTGATGAAAGTATTACTTTTACACCCTATGAACTTGGCACGATAGGGGGCAGTCTTTTAAAAAGTGAAAGCTTTATGATGTATTCAACACTGTACCTTGAATATTTTAAACATTCAAACGGTGCAAAAGATACGGAGCTTGTTAATCCGAATAAACTTGTAAAGCAGTATTCAGGCTGTCTCGGTGTTGCAACGGGTTACTCAAGTGCTGCAGGGTATTGCGGTGTATTCGCCGCAAAAAGGGGAGAGACGTTTTTTATAGCCGTTGTGGTCGGAGCAAATAACTCCTCAAATAGATTCTCGTGCGGAATAGAAATGCTTGATTACGGCTTTTCCAATTACAGAAGTTTAAATACAGTTGAAAAAAGTCAGGTAATATGCGAAGTACCTGTTGTAGGTGCAATAACTCAAACCGTTACACTAATAGCGGAAAATCACGTCAATATTTTGCTAAAGATTGAAGATGCAAACTATACTTCGCAAACAATCATAAACGAACCGATAACTGCTCCTGTTTATGAAGGTCAGCTTCTTGGAAAGATAAATTATTTTGATTCGAAGAATAATTGCGTTGGGAGCGTCGATTTAATCAGTATGAATGACGTGCCGACCGCAACATTAAGAGACTATATAAAGTTTGTGCTGCGAAGTTGGCTGAGCTGAAACTTGCTTTTTAGTGCATTGTATGATAAAATAACGTGGTTGATTTAATTAATCGGGGAGAATTTTAAATGGGTATTTTAGGTAACCTAAGCAGTATCGACAGTTTGATTTCAAGTTTGATTTATGTCCTTCCGGCTGTCATTATTGCCTTGTCTTTTCATGAATTCGGGCATGCGTATGTTGCAAATCTGAATGGCGATCCCACAGCCAAAATGATGGGTCGAATGACGCTTAACCCTCTGAAACATATAGACCTATTTGGCTTTGTCTGTATGCTTTTGGTCGGTTTCGGATGGGCAAAACCCGTACCTGTAAATCCGAACAATTATCGCAATTACAAAAAAGGCGAAATAACAGTTTCACTTGCAGGAGTTTTTATGAATCTGCTTTTGGCTTTGGTGGGTACGATCTTTCTTTCGGCTGTTTTTGCGATAAACATAAACGTAGGCACAATCGGTACCTTATCAGCAGAAAGATTGATAACTTTATTGGTTACGTTTATTTCGATAAACTGTTGTCTGATGTTTTTTAACCTTATTCCGATTTATCCTTTGGACGGATTTCACGTTGCCGAAGTGCTTCTTTCAAAGTACATAGGTTCTCGTGTCTTCATGTTTATTAAACAATACGGTCAATACATCCTTTTTGCTTTGATTATTATCGGTAGCAGAACAGGTCTTTCGCTTGTCTCGATTGCTGCGGAATGGCTGACGGAAGGCTTGTATAGTCTTGCTTTAAATATAGCACTGCTGCTTGTCTGATTTATGGAATACAGAATCCATATCTCCCAATTTGATGGACCGCTTGATTTATTATTGCATCTTATAGAGAAAGCGGAGCTTGATATTAAAGATGTTTTTGTATCCGAAATTACATCGGAATTTCTGAAATTCATTGAACAACTTGATGAATTGGACATGGAACAGGCAAGTTCGTTTATATCGGTTGCGGCAACGTTACTCTATATGAAATCACGTTCTTTGTTTCCCGCTGTTTCCAAACAACAGGATACGGAGGAGGATCCGGGCGAATTACTGATTAAACAGCTGAAAGAATATAAAGTTTTTAAACAAGCAGCCGAAACAATGAGACTTTTGGCTCATAACGCTAATTCCATGTATTCAAAACTACCGGAGGAATTTCCTGTTCCACCGCCGGAAATATTACTCAAAAATACAACCGTTCAGCGTTTATACGATGCAATGCTTGCTGCAATCAGTGCAAAAGAAAATGCACCTGTGAATCAGTACACGCATGAGGTCTCAGCGGATGAATTTACAATTCGCTCATGCTCTCAAAAAATAAGATGCGCCTTGCAAGCAAATTCCGATGGAATTAAATTCTCCGATATAATTCGGGATGCTTCAAAAAGCGAGATTATAGTTACGTTTATGTCCTTGCTTGAAATGATTGCAGACGGTGAAATTCGCTTGATTCAGAAAAGTTATTGTGATGAAATAGAGATTTATGCGGTAAAGCTGTTGAGTGAAGACGAAATAACGAGCTATTCGGACGAGGAGGATGATTATGCAGAATTCTGAGCTTAAGGGTGCCATTCAAAGCTTGCTCTTTGTTTCGGGTGATCCGATAACTTTTTCGCAGTTGCAGTCCGTGTTTGAAGTCGATGAAAAAGTGATTCGCTTCGTTGTTGCCGAAATGGAAAAGGAAATGTTAGATGCACAATTTGGCTTTGTTCCTTTCATAACAAATGACTCGATAAAACTTGTGACAAATCCTCTTTATGAAAAATGGGTGGTCAGGTTTTTAGCTCCGCCGGAGGAAAAGACGTTAAGCGATTCACTTATGGAAACACTTTCCGTCATCGCATATCGCCAACCTGTCACAAGAGCGGATATCGAATCAATCAGAGGTGTTCGGTGCGAGTATGCCGTTTCTCAACTTCTGAAACAAGGATTCATCTGTGAAGCTGGAAGAAAAGAATGTATAGGCAGACCCGTTCTCTTTAAAACCACAGATGCTTTTTTGAGACGATTCGGGATTCATTCGATTGATGAACTTCCTAAACTACCCGAAAATGACAGCATTGATGCAACAAATGCCTCAGTTTGATAATAAAAGCTTGATATGTTGAGACTTTTGTTGTAAAATAATTATGATTATTATTATGATGAATGAAGTATGATTTAATTGGAGGTAATATTATGGATGCTACCATTAAAAATGATTTTGGTACAATTACTCTCAGCGAGGATCTTATTGCTACCATAGTCGGTGCTGCGGCAACCGAAAATTACGGTATTGTGGGTATGAACAGCAACAGCGTAGGCGATACATGGTTTCAACTTATCGGAAGTGAAAACTTAAAACGCGGTGTCAAAGTAACCGTAAATGAAGATAACTCTGTTAATATAGAGCTTCATGTAACCCTTATGTACGGGGTTTCTTTCCAAGCTGTTGCCCAGAATGCGATTAACAATGTTAAGTATTATGTCGAGGGATTGACCGGACTTAAAGTTAACTTTGTAGATATCCATGTTGAGGCTGTAAGAGTTTGAGCTGAACAGCTAAAGTTAAGAGGTAAAAACTGTGTCGATTAATACTATAGATTGCTTAACGTTCCGTGAGATGCTCCTTACGGGTGCTGCTTTATTGGAACAAAATAAACAGACAATTGATTCGCTCAATGTTTTCCCGGTGCCCGACGGTGATACCGGAACCAACATGTCGATGACAATGCAGCGTGCTGTTGCCGAAATAAAACAGACCAATCCCTCAACCATCGAGGACGTCGCTTCTGCTCTGTCTATGGGCGCACTCAAGGGCGCAAGAGGTAATTCGGGAGTTATTCTTTCACAGATATTCAGAGGCTTCAGCAGCAGCTTGAAGGGCTCAACCGAAGAAATAACACCGAAAATGTTTGCTAACGCCTTAATCTCGGGAACAGAATTTGCGTATAAGGCTGTTATGAAGCCGAGAGAAGGAACAATGCTTACCGTTTCGAGAATGATGGGTGAGGCTGTGAAAAATGCTGCCGATGAAGGTAGAGATATCGATGAACTTCTCGAAGTAATGCTTTCAAGCGGAGAAACGGCTCTGAAAAATACACCGGAATTACTGCCCGTGCTTAAGGAAGCGGGTGTTGTCGATTCCGGAGGAATGGGATTGTTAACTATTTACCGCGGATTTAAAATGGCATTTGACGGCGAAGAACTTGATGCCGGAATGACTGCTGTTTATAATTTTGAATCCAAGTCCGAAACTTCATCCGCTATAGCGGATGATCACACCAATATCACTTTCGGATATTGCACCGAGTTCTTTGTCATTCATTGCAACGCCGATGATGCTCAGGTGAATGTTTTCAGAAATAAACTCGAAAAAATCGGTGATTCTATCGTTGCAGTAAAAGACGGTGATATAGTAAAGGTTCATGTTCACTCAAATTCGCCGGGAAAGGTACTCCAGCTTGCTTTGCAGCTTGGCGAAATCGATAATGTTAAGATTGAAAACATGCGTGAACAGAATCGTGAAATCGAAAGAAAACGCAAAGCATCCGAAAAGGAAATCGGAATCGTTGCCGTAAGCGTCGGTGACGGTATTGACGAAGCATTCAAAAGCTTGGGAGTAGATCAGCTTATTTCCGGAGGTCAGACTATGAACCCGAGCATTGATACCATTTCTCAGGCTATTAAATTAACCAATGCGAGAAATGTGTTTGTCTTCCCGAATAATTCCAATATTATTATGGCAGCTCAACAGGCGGCGGAACTTGCAAAATGCAATGTTATCGTACTTCCGACCAAGTCAATTGTTCAGGGCATAACCGCTTTGATGTCCTATAACGCTGAATCGGATGTTGCAACAAACAAGGTTGCGATGGAAGAAGCTATAACAGGTGTATTGTCGGGTTCGGTTACTTATGCTGTAAGAGATACCAGCTATGACGGAAAGTCTATATCTGTCAACGATATTATCGGTATGGTCGATAATAAAATTCGTACTGTCGGCAAAAATGTGGCGGATACCACACAACAGCTCATTGTTGAGATGCTGAATGAACATGGCGACGATGCAATTGTAACTCTCTACTACGGTAAAGATGTTTCCGAAGATGAAGCTTGCGCACTTGCTTCGAAGATGGAAGATTCATATCCCGATGTTGAGTTTATAATTCAACAGGGTGGACAGCCGTTGTACTACTATTACGTATCAGTAGAGTAATGAGTGATTTATTGCATGAAAAACTCACAATATTAAAAGGAATCGGCCCCGCCAGAGCAGAAAAATTAGCTGCGTTGGGGCTTTTTTCGTTGTACGATTTATTGCGGTTTTACCCGAGGCAATACCTGGATTATTCAAAAGAGAAACAGCTGTCTGAACTTATAGACGGTGAATTTGCCGCAGTGAGGGCTATAAATATCGGTATTTCGAAGACCGTCCGCTTGAAAAACGGTATTGTTTTAACTACGGCTAATGTCGAATGTGCCGATGGTAAGTTAATAGCCACATGGTTTAATCAACCTTATATCGGTGCAAGTATCCCGAAAAAATTGCCTGTGTTTGTTATGGGCAAGGTTTCTTTAAAAAAAGGTATGCGAATTATTTCTCCGATTTTCGTGACGGAGCTACCGGGTATCGTTCCGATTTACGCCAATATAAAGGGTGTGGATCAAAAAACGATCAGAAATGCCATAAAACAAGCTCTTTCTATTTGCTTGGGACAGATTGACGAACAAATCTGTAAACCGATTCGTGTAAAATTTAATTTGCCGAATGTTGAGTTTGCATATCGAAACATTCACTTTCCGCAAACCATGTCCGATTTGGCATGTGCAAAATATAGATTGTCTTTCGAGGAAACACTTAAATTCACCTTAATTTTGGAGATGGCAAGGTGCAGCCGTATTGCAGGTATAGGAATCAGTTTTGATACCAAAAATAAGAAAGAAGAATTTTTGAAAATTTTGCCTTTTACGCCAACTTCGGCGCAGTTAAAGGTTATGGATGAAATAGTTTTTGATATGAGTCAAAATACATCTATGAACAGACTTGTTCAAGGAGATGTCGGTTCGGGAAAAACAATTTTAGCGGTGTTCGCAATGTTTATCGCTGCGCAAAACGGTTATCAGTCGGTGCTTATGGCTCCGACGGAGATTTTAGCGGAACAGCATTTTACGTTTTTAAAATCCTTATTCCCAAATCATGTGGCTTGTATCACAAGCGCAATGACTGCTAAACAACGTGAAAATGTTCTTGAGGATATAAAAGAAAAAAGAATAATGTTTGTGACGGGAACACATGCTCTAATTGAAAATAAAGTAGAATTTAATAATTTGGGTCTCGTTGTGACCGATGAGCAGCATCGCTTCGGAGTCAAGCAGAGAGCAATGTTAAGTGCTAAGTCCACTAATCCCGATGTTATTATAATGAGTGCGACACCTATTCCCAGAACTCTCTCACTCTTACTTTACGGAGATTTGGATTTATCCGTCGTTGATGAACTTCCGCCCGGCAGGAAGCCTGTTGTCACCAAATTCGTTCCTCATTCAAAGCGAATAGATATGTACAGATACATAGAGAAAACAATTAAAAGTGAAAGAATACAAGCTTATGTTGTATGTCCTATGATTGAAGAAAACGATGACCTGCCTTCAACCCGTTCTGCCGAAACGGTATTTCGAGAACTATCTCTTAATTTGAATTTAAGAATAGCACTTATGCACGGCAGACTAAAAAATACGGAAAAAGAAACGATAATGAATTCGTTTAGAAAAGGAGAGATTGATGTACTTGTTTCCACTACCGTTATTGAAGTCGGTGTGGATGTTCCGAATGCATGTATTATCGTTATTGAGTCCGCCGAAAGGTTCGGGCTTGCTCAGCTTCATCAACTTAGAGGCAGAGTGGGACGAGGAAAAAAAGAAAGCTATTGCTATTTGCTGTCCGAGTCAAATTCCGGTGCATCAAAGGAAAGATTAAAAATTCTTATAAATTCAAATGACGGCTTCGAGATTGCGGAAAAGGATTTAAAACTGCGAGGTCCCGGGGAATTTATGGGTACGAAACAGAGCGGAGTCGCAAGCTTACTACCTTTATCATTATTAGGTGATATGGAGACTATGACAAAGGCACGAGATGCAGCATCGGAGATAATTAACTCATATTCCGCTGAATCCGAAAAGCTGATCGCATATGCAAAGCATCAATATGAGTTTATATCAAAAAACATAGCAATTAATTAAATTTTGAAGGATGATGAAAAATCATCCTTTTTTTATTCCAAAAAATGCATGTGTATTATAAAGGATTATGGAGAAATTAAGAACAACACAGCGTGAACAAAATTCATACTGTGATATGCAATTAAGCTGATAAGAACGCTGATTGCAAAAAAAGGAGGTGTAAACATGTCCGGAAGAAAAAGAAGGGTACTCGTTCCTGAAGCAAAGACTGCAATGGACAGATTTAAACAGGAAATAGCAAATTCGATGAATATTGAATTGAATGATGGGTACAACGGAGATATTTCCGCCAAAGACGCAGGAAGAATCGGTGGACAAATGGTTAAACGCATGATTGATTATGCAGAAAACAATATTGATAATTGATTCCGTAATGCTTAATCCGTTTAATCGGAGAAAATAAAATGAAAGGAGAATTGATTATGACTACAAGTAACTCAGGTGAAGCAAAGCAGAAGCTTTCACAGTTTAAAAACGAAGTTGCTAGCTCTATGAATATAAATCTTCAGCAGGGCTATAACGGTGATATCAGCGCACGTGACGCCGGACGTATCGGCGGTCAGATGGTAAAGCGCATGATTGAATATGCCGAACAGCATATGAACGGTAAGAACTAATGAAAAAAGTCATCGAGTACAATTTAAGTATTCGATGGCTTATTTTGGCTAATCACTTATTTTTTTATCACATTAGGTGTAGCTTCGAAAGCTTATCATTTGATTTTGCCATAAATTTTGAGTTTGTTATAATAAAACGTTCATGCGTCCCTTGAGCTATAAGTTCGAAATTATCGTAAACGTTAACGGAAAAAACAAGACGTTTGCGGTCGATTTGCGTAAGTTCGCTTTCACAGCGAATGGTCGCTCCTACGGGTGAAGCGGCAATATGCTTGATGTTAATCAGCGTGCCGACAGTCCCAAGTCCGTCATCTAAATATTTCTGTACGCTTTCGGCACAGGTAAATTCGACAAATGCGATTAATGATGGAGTCGCATATACGGGGAGCTGTCCGCTTAACATACTCTTTGCCGTAACTTCTTCGGTCACAATCGTCTGCTTAATACCCTTAATTCCTATGTCCATTTCTTTCCTCCGATGAACTTATGATGAAAGTATTATAACATAAAAGGAACGGAAATTTTTTATTCATTAAAATATAATTCAAAAACTCTTGCAGTAAAACCCAATTAATAGTACAATACAAAATGAGGGTTGAAAAACTCGTGATTTTAATGCCAAAGTATTGGAGGAATAAACATGGCTATCAAGTCTTTTGATGAACTTATATCTAAGGTTAAATCAGGAAAGAAATCAACCGTTGCTCTCGTCTGCGCTAATGATGAACATGCGCTTGAGGCGGTTATACATGCATCCGACATCGTTAACGCTATTCTTGTAGTCGAAAACGATAAGGTCGAGGATCTCAATAACATCCTCGTTTCTTTGGGAAAAAATCCGGCAGATTATGAAATCGTTGTCGTACCCGAAGGTATGCATCCCAGCGTCTGTGCAGCAGGTTTGATTAATCAGGGACGTGCCGACTTCCTTATGAAAGGAAAGATTATGACGGGCAACCTCCTTAAGGGTGTTCTTGCTCCCGAAGCAGAACTGCGTACAGGTTCACTTATGAGCCACGTTATGCTTTTCGAAGTACCCGGCTATCATAAGTTGTTGGGTGTAACCGACGGAGGTATGTGTACTTATCCCGACTTGGAGAAAAAGGCAGGCATAGTTAAGAATGCAGTCCAGTTTTTCCACAGAATAGGAGTCGAAAAACCCAATGTTGCCGCACTTTGCGCAATTGAAACCATTAATCCCAAAATGCAGGAAACTGTTGATGCAGCGGAACTTAAACGCATGAGTCTTGAAGGTGAACTCGGTGAATGCTATGTTGAAGGTCCTATAAGCTATGACCTTGCAATGGTTCCCGAACTTTCCAAGGTAAAGGGCTATACCGCATGCCCCTGCTGCGGTGATTTCGATATACTGCTCGTCCCCGAAATTGTAGTAGGCAATGTTCTCGGTAAATGCCTTACCTATACGGCAGGCGGACGCATGGCAGGCGTTATTATGGGTTGCAAAGTACCTATCGTTCTTACAAGCCGTGGTTCAAGTGCGGAAGAAAAATATTACAGCCTTGCAATGGGCGCAGGCTTTGTAGGTGAATAATTAACGATATGGAAAGAATTCTTGTTATTAACCCCGGCTCAACTTCAACGAAAATTGCCGTTTTCGACGACGAAGAGAAACGTTTTGCGAAAACGATTAACCATCCCCTGGAAGAAGTTAAGCACTTCAGTTGGGTAATGGATCAGTTTGAGTATCGCATGGAGCATATCAATAAAGCTCTTGACGATAACGGTATCGATAAGTCTACACTTACCTGCGTCATGGCTCGCGGCGGTCTGCTTCCGCCCGTACCTTCTGGTGCGTTCAATATCAATAAGGAGATGATTGACTATTTCTATGCTGCAAAAGTCAATGTTCATATCTCCAACCTTGCTTGCGTACTTGCAGATGCTATTGCACGTCCTCTCGGTATTCCCGCAATGATTTATGACCCCGTTGCCGTTGATGAGCTTATACCTGTTGCAAGAATTACAGGTATGCCCGATGCTCCCAAAGTAAGCCGCGGTCATGTGCTTAACAGTCGTGCTGTTGCAAGAAGGTGTGCATCCGACATTGGTATTCCTTTTGAAAAAGGTACATTCATCGTTGATCATATAGGCGGCGGTTGTTCAACTTGGCTGATTAAAGACGGCAAGTGCATCGATTGCTATAGTGATGATGATGCGGGATTTGCTCCTGAACGTTGCGGTAGAATTCAGGCGATGGAGCTTGCAATGCTTTGTTACAGCGGTAAGTATACCAAAGAAGAAATGAGCCGCTATATCAGAGGTAAGTCGGGCTTTGCAGCATTGTTGGATACCAGTGACGCCTTTGAAATTGAAAGAAGATTCGATTCAGGCGATGAAAAAACAAGACTGGTTTGCGAAGCAATGGCTGTCGGTCATGCTAAAGGCATTGCCGACCTTGCAAGTGTAGTTTCAGGAAAAGTTGACAGAATAATCATTACCGGCGGTCTGGCGAACTTCAAGGGTCTTATGGAAATAATTCGTGAACATGTTGAATGGATCGCTCCTCTGTGCATCATGCCCGGTGAGTTTGAAATGCAAGCATTGGCACTTGGCGGACTGCGTGTACTCAGAGGCGAAGAAAAAGCACACGAATTCCATCTTAACTGATTTAATGATTGGTATAGATTTATGTGTTCAGCATAAACTAAACTTATCTATTAATTTTGCGAGGTAAAATATGTTGATTGAACTTACCAAAGATAATTTCGATAACCAGATTACGGAATCAACGCCGATTATTGTGGACTTCTTTGCCACTTGGTGCGGTCCTTGCCGTATGCTTTCGTCGGTTATCGATCAGCTTGCCGAAGAAACGGACGGAACGTACCGTGTGGGTAAGCTTAATGTTGATGAGTGTGCGGATATCGCCGAACGTTATCAGGTAAAATCCATTCCGACAATAATTGTTTTCAAAAACGGGGAGCCTGTTAATAAGAACGTTGGCGTAATTCCGAAAGCAAAAATACTTGAAATGCTTAATTAAATTTAATGCCCTAAAGCTTAACCGCCTTAGGGCTTTTTTTATTCATTAATTTTAAAAAGTTCCATCGCATTTTGATAAGTCAGCTCGGCAACTTCTTCTTTGTCCATCTTGCGTTGTTCAGCTAATTTTTCACAAACATAATTCAAGTAACCGGGGTCATTCCTCTTACCTCTGTGAGGTTCGGGCGTCATGTAAGGACAGTCCGTTTCAAGTAAAATATTTTCAATAGGTATTGCAGTAATAACATCCAATACTTTCCTTGCATTTTTGAATGTTATCGCTCCGCCGAAGCTGAAACTTAATCCCAGATCAAGGCACTCATATGCCGTTTCAA
>CAYPXV010000015.1:14027-21930 GCA_964414925.1 uncultured Clostridium sp.
AATTTATCCATGAGGGCATTGTCCATATACTTAACATCATGAGGATGCATACCGACAGCTCCATAAATGAACGGATACTTGTCTAATAAATTAATGGTTTTATCTGCCGTCCTGATGTCACAGCCAACATCAATAACCTTTTCAACTCCTCTCTCAATAAGGGAGGGGATAAGTACGTGCCTGTCCGAGTCAAACGCATCATCGGATAAATGAGCATGTGTATCGAAAAATCGCATCAAATTATCCTCCTGAGAGGTTCAAGATCAAGCTTTTCAAATTCTTGAACGGATGACAATAAAGCTTCTGCTAAAAGCTTAAGTCCGCCATGGCTGTTGCTTTCAAAATTGCAAGGCATTATCGGGTCGTGAAGGCTGCGCCTGATTAAAAACCATCCGTTGCCATGTTCCATATCTGCATTAACACGTACACCCTCATAATTGGGTTCAACAACGGAGAAACCCTCGGCTTTTGAAAAATAGTCTCGAACATGATTCAAAACAACTTCGGTATAATTTGCGATATCTTCTTCTAAAACATCAACCCTGGCTTCTGTGCTTTCGATAGGTTCTTTCAGGTCGGCTATCAGTGCTTCGATTTTTTGTCCGTTGCGGCGTGAGCGTACAAGTTCGATGAGTAACTTTACAATTATATAAGCACCGTCATCGAGAAAATAATTCTCGTAAAGGGCACCGTGACCGCTTGTTTCCATGGCGAATATTGCCTGTTCACCGCAGGACATAAGGCGTTTAGCTTCATTAATAACATTTCGATATCCGCGCTTAAAGCGATGATGACGGCAACCCAATGATGAAATATAATCGGAAAGTCCGGTTGAAGTAATGGAGTCGGTTACGATTGTTATTTCACCGTATTCCTTGTTTAAAATTGCACTCATCAGCGCAATCAATCTGTTGCGATCAAGAGCTACAATTCCATCTTCTCCAAAGATTACCGCTCCCGCTCTGTCAACGTCAGTATCGAAAATTATACCCATGTCGGCGTGTGTCTGTTCAACAGCTTCGATTATGCTTTTCATTGCTTCTGCATTTTCGGGGTTAGGTTGATGATTGGGGAACGTTCCGTCAGGTTCAAGGTATCTGCTTCCGCTTATGTCCGCACCCAATGCCGATAAAACTCTTTTGGCAAAAAAACCTCCTGCACCGTTTCCTGCGTCCACGACAATATGGAACCCTTCAAACGGTTTTGCTTCGGGCGCACAGTTAAGTTCATAAAGAATCTTCTTTTTCAATCCTTCAACATATGCAGTCATTACATCCGTAGACTCGATTTTGTTTAATGATTCAAAAGAGGGTAGGGAAGTTGTTTCGGCAAAACTCAAAATTTCGGAAATATCACCTTTCTCCAAACCACCTGTTTTCAAAAAGAATTTCATGCCGTTTCTTTCCATGGGAAGATGACTTGCCGTCACCATAATACCGGCATCGAAGTTTAAATCATTTACGCAGCACATGAACATTGCCGGTGTGCTTGCCATACCGGCATCATAGGCGGTACCACCTGCAAAATTTATGCCACAGCATATCCACTGAGTTATTTGTTCTCCGGATAAACGCGAATCACGTCCGACTGCAAAACGCAATTCATTCAAAGGTCGGTTCATTCTTTCGGCTGTCCAATGTGCAAAAGCAGCTCCGATTTTCTTTGTTACTTCTTCGGTAAGATTAACATCTTTGCCACCTTCTGTTTTGATTGCAATACCTCGGATATCGCTGCCGTTTTGAAGCTTTTTATAATCCATAGTCCCTCCACACAAACAGGGCGGAATTTCACCGCCCTGTTTTCAGTTTTTCATAGATAGGTTATTTGTAATCAGTTTTCTTCAAAGTAATCGCCGCGACGATAATCGTAAAGCGCACTGACAAGTCCCTTGTCGATATCGTCAAGGGCTTTGCCTGTTCCGACTGCAACACATGATACAGGGTCTTCGGCGACATAGCACGGAACTTTCGTATGTTCGGTAACGAATTTATCCATGCCGTACAACAATGCTCCGCCGCCTGTAAGGCAGATTCCGTTTTCGGCAATGTCGCTTGCCAATTCGGGTGGAGTCTTCTCAAATAACGTCCTTATAGTCTCAATGATATGCTGCAAGGGTTCTTCAAGCGCATCTATCATTTCGTTCGAACCGACGGTCACGGTTTGAGGAAGTCCCGATATCAGGTTTCTACCTTTAACACCGATGAAAAGTTGTTCCGCACGAGGATATGCGGAGCCGATTCTGATTTTCATATCTTCGGCAGTGCGCTCACCAATAAGCAGATTATGCTTTTTACGCATATACCTTACTATCGATTCATCAAACTTATCTCCTGCAATTTTGATTGATTCACTCAAAACGGAATTGTCAAGAGAAATTACGGCGACATCCGTAGTTCCGCCGCCGATGTCAACGACCATATTACCGCGAGGTTGTGAAATATCTATGCCGGCACCTATAGCTGCCGCAATAGGTTCTTCGATTAAGTAGGTATGCCTTGAACCTGCTTCTTCAGTTGCTTCGATTACCGAACGCTTTTCAACTTCGGTTACGCCGGACGGAACGCAAACAACAACACGAGGTTTGAAGAATAATTTCGTTCCCACTACTTTTTTAATGAAATGTCTCAACAGACGCTCCGTGATGTCAAAATTACTTATAACACCATCACGTAAAGGACGTATGGCAACAATCTTGCCGGGGGTCCTTCCAAGCATACGCCTTGCTTCCTCACCGATCGCTATTATGCGTCCGGAACGTTTTTCTACTGCCACAACCGCAGGTTCACGTAATACTATGCCCTTGTTCTTTACATAAACAAGCACACTCGACGTGCCGAGATCAATTCCAATGTCATTATATTCAAAAAGCCCCATCTTTTCTTTTTCCTTTCGAATTTAATGTGTAAAACTTTACACCTTTGCAACTCGGATTTAAACCGAGATAAAACCATTCTTTCGGTCATGTGAAAACCATTTCACATAAACTCATCCTATTTTACCATCTTTTTATCGGTATTTACAATAGCTTTTTTATGAAAAAACAACTTTTTTTTAGATATTTTTTCTTTTAGAGTAAAATATGACATCATAAGCGAATATGCTTGAATAGATTACTGCGATAAGGAGGTGGATAAATGTTTATCGGCTTCAGACCTTGTCATCGACGTGCTAAATGGAGAAAGAAACGTTTACCCGAAAAAACTACCGGCATTTTAGTCTGTGCCCTTTTAAGTATCCTAATTATCGGATTGCTTTTTCTTTGCCCGCAATGGCTTTTGGTCTTAATGGTAGTAGTATTAAGCATTATCACTTGTTTATTGCTAAAAAATTAAAATTTAATTTTCAGAATAAATATAAACCGAACCGCCGACCTTTCACTTGTTTCGTGCGGTAGGCGGTCTGAATTTATGTGTTCGATGAATCGAAATTAATAATCAAACACTTCCGATTCAACATGAACGGTTGTTGTCAATTTTTCACCTTTATAAGGTTTTCTGATCTCAAGCATATTCAATACGGTGTAGCCCTTAGAGCGAAGAAATTTAATCGTATTTTCGTTATTCGGATGAACAAAGTTGTAGACAGTATCCTCTCCCATTGAGGCGGCTATTTCTTCCGCTTTATCGAAAAGCATGGTAGCGATACCGTTTCTTCTGAATTCTTCTTTTACATAAAGCTGCTCTACCCATAAGCATGGTTCATCTATCCTGCACACCATATAACCCACCAAAGATCCATCGATTTCAACAGCATAAGTAGGAAAATTCGATTCCAAGAACTCAATAATCTCTTCTTTTCCCTCTTTTATATTAGGCTGCGCCGTGATGCCCTTATAGGACTTTAATTGAACACGAAATGCAGCTACCAAAGGCGCAACTTTATCCGCATACGTTACATCAAGTCTGATTAGTTTCATAAGTTTTTATTTAACTCAATCCTTCTTTTTTGCTAACTCCATTATTTCACAATAGCGTGAGGTTATGTAAGCGTATCCCTTTTCGCTGTGCGGAAGCATACATGCAGAACAGTCTTTTACTCCGCCTGCAATATACTTGAACCCTCCGCCGCACTTGTCACCCAATGCGTATAGAGGACAGTAACAAAACAGGCAATTGAAAAACCCGTTCTCGGGAATCTTGTGGCAGGGGAAATATTCGCATTTTTCATTGCAAAAATACGCATAATGCGGTTGACCGTGAGTGTCGTCACCGATTATTTTTTTTACGTCTTCACTCATTTTCTATTCTCCGATTCAAGGTATTCACATGCGGCTATTGCCGCAACTGCACCGTCTGCACACGCCGTAACAAGTTGACGAACGGATTTGCTTCTGCAATCTCCTGCTACAAATATTGCTTCGTTGTCGGTTCTGCACGTTTCATCCGCTTTAACAAATCCAACTTCGTCAAGTTCAACCAAGTCTTTAAATATTTCGTTTGCCGGTGCTTGACCTACCGCTATGAATAAAGCCGATACATCAAGTATTTCTTCTGCCGTATCGGTCTGTATTTTTACTTGTTCAAGCTGCGTATCCCCGTAAAGTGCAGTAACTTTGCTGTTCATAAGCATTTCGATGTTAGGACACTGTTCTGTCTTTTTTACAACATAGTCCTCTGCTCGGAAAGTTCCTCTGCGATGAATGAGATAAACCTTCTTGCACATCTTTGAAAGGTAAACAGCATCCTGTACCGCCGTATTTCCTCCGCCGACTACGGCAACAACTTTGTCCTTATAGAAACTTCCATCGCAAACAGCACAAAACGAAATTCCATTACCGATATAACGCTGCTCGTTTTCTATGCCGAGCATCTTGTGCTTGAGTCCTGTTGCTATTATAAGAGTGCGTGAAGTAAATTCCGAATAGTCGGTCTTTACTTTAAAATTACCGTTTTCGTCCTTTACTACTTCGTTAACTGCTCCTACTTCGAATTCCGCTCCGAGAGCCATAACGGCTGTTACCAATTTATCCGTTAATTCCATGCCGGACATCGATTCCGACATCGGATAATTTTCAACATTTGGCGACAGCACAATCTGTCCCCCAAAACTTTCCTTTTCTATTAACAGTACGGATCGTCCCGCACGTCTTGCGTAAAGAGCCGATGTAAGCCCCGAAGGGCCTGCACCGACTATTGTGATATCGTAAATTTTACTCATAAGTTAAGAATTTTCTACCATCCTATTTCTGTCCATGATGTAACGATTTATTTCGGAGACTCCCACGCATTTAACTGCTTTATCGGCATGCATCGATATGAAAGTCGGAGCTTGACGTACATCATAATTTACCGTGAGATCCATTTCCTCCTCAGCATCGATTACGGCATATTCAATGCCGGCTCTGTCAAGAAGACTTTTAGCAGTGCGGCAATTCGGGCATGTCTTCGTCGTAAACAGCATAGCCTTGGCTATAGGTGTTGCATCGCACAAATCATCCGTTGCTCTTTTGCCTGCAGCAATTTCTTCCTTTTCCTTATGCTTCCTATAATCCAAAAGACTATACACACGTCTTTCTTTAAATTCCTGTACCTTGCCGTCGTTCCAATTCTGAACAGGTCGATAGTATCCGGTTATACGGCTATAGACTTCGGTCTTTCCTCCGCAGTGCGGACAATTGTAATGTTCACCTGCGATGTAACCGTGTTCTTTGCACACTGAATATGTCGGTGATAACGTGTAGTACGGTAATTTATAGTTTTCGGCAATTTTGCGAACGAGCGTTGCGGCACTTTCCCATGAGGGAAGTTTTTCCCCGAGGAAGGTGTGGAATACCGTTCCTGAAGTATACAAGGTTTGAAGTTCGTCCTGAACATCAAGTGCGGAAAAGATGTCCTCGGTGTAGGCAACCGGCAGGTGAGAACTGTTTGTGTAATAGGGTGTTCCGCTGGGTTCGGCTGCCGTGATGATGTTCGGATAGTGCGCAGCATCATACTTAGCAAAGCGATAAGTCGTTGACTCTGCCGGTGTTGCTTCAAGATTGAAAAGTTCTCCCGAATACATTTCCTGATAATCGGAAAGCTTTGTTCTCATATGATTCAGAACATCCTTCGTAAAACGTTGTGCTTTATCATCGGATAAATCGCAGCCGATCCAGTTTGCGTTCAAACATGCTTCGTTCATTCCTACAAGACCGATTGTTGAAAAGTGGTTTTCAAACGAACCGAGATAGCGTTTGGTATAAGGATACAAGCCCTCGTCCAACAAGCGACTTATTACCTGCCTCTTAGTATGCAAACTTCTTGCCGCTACATCCATCAAGTGGTCAAGACGTGAATAGAAATCATCCTCATCCGCAGACAGATAGGCAAGCTTGGGCATATTGAGTGTTACAACACCGATACTGCCGGTACTTTCTCCGCTACCGAAAAATCCACCGCTCTTTTTGCGAAGCTCACGTAAGTCCAAACGCAATCTGCAACACATGGAACGGATATCACTCGGCTCCATATCGCTGTTTACATAGTTTGAAAAATACGGAGTGCCGTATTTTGCCGTCATTTCGAATAACAAACGGTTATTCTCGGTAGGTGTCCAATCGAAGTCCTTTGTTATGGAATATGTGGGTATGGGATATTGGAAACCTCTGCCTTCGGCATCGCCTTCTATCATTATTTCGATGAATGCCTTGTTGACCATATCCATCTCTTTTTTACATTCACCGTATGTAAAGGGCATGGGCTTTCCGCCGACAATCGCAGGTCTGTCCTTTAAATCATCGGGTACTGTCCAATCGAGAGTTATATTCGAAAACGGAGCCTGTGTTCCCCAACGTGAAGGTGTATTAACACCGTAAATAAAACTTTCAATGCTCTTTTTTACTTGTTCGTAAGTTAGATTATCACTCTTTATAAACGGTGCAAGATAAGTATCGAAAGAGCTGAATGCTTGTGCTCCTGCCCATTCATTTTGCATTATTCCGAGGAAATTTACCATCTGGTTGCAGAGGGTGGATAGGTGTTTTGCAGGTGATGAGGTTATCTTGCCGCCGACTCCGCTTAAACCTTCTTCGATGAGTTGACGAAGTGACCAGCCTGCACAATATCCTGTCAACATGGATAAATCATGAAGGTGAAAATCACAATTTCTGTGTGCATTCGCAATTTCATCATCGTAAACTTCCGACAGCCAATAATTGGCGGTTATTGCTCCGCTGTTTGATAAAATAAGTCCGCCTACCGAATAGGTAACGGTGGAATTTTCTTTAACACGCCAATCCGTTATGTTAAGATACTTATCAACCGTCTCTTTATAGTCAATCATAGTGCCGTGTACGTTACGCAATTTCTCACGTTGACGGCGGTAAAGGATATATGCTTTTGCCACTTCGGCATAACCGGATTTTATAAGCACATGCTCAACGCTGTCCTGTATGTCCTCAACGGTTATTAATTCATTGTTCACTTTCAATGCAAAATCGGCTGTGACTTTAAGCGACAATAAATCCAAAACATCGCTGTGACAGGGAATTTCCTGTGCCTCGAATGCAAGATTCATTGCATTTCTTATCTTTGATAAGTCAAAATCTACTGTCTTGCCGTCTCTTTTAACGACTCTGTACATCTTCTTCCTCCATGTTTATGCGGTTGTTTTCCGCACTGTCTTTCTTTTATCGTCCTACTATTATACCACAAGATGTTGTGAGGAACAATAGGTTTTAACACAAGATATGGAAAAAAGAAAAATATAATTAATTTAAAAATCGTTATCGATATGTAGGTGGATAAGATGACGGATGCCTTATAAAACCGGGATTTGAATTTTAAAACATGACTTTAAAACCTCATTTCTCTATTTTCGGTAAAAATCCATACCTTTCTTAAAATTATGAACTTTTTGTTAACAATTCCTTTTTTACCGTAATTTCACCCCTTTTACTATTGACAAATACAGAAAGCCTCTTGTA
>CAYPXV010000016.1:0-21775 GCA_964414925.1 uncultured Clostridium sp.
CATCAAGTTCTTCAGAATTATCATAGTAATAGTGAAGAATTTTAGACCATGAATAATTATAGGATGAATTGGTTGCGAGATAATTACTGCCGTTTTGATACATACATCCCAGTCCTTTACCGTTTGCATTTGCAGAGCCGGCTTCATAGTTCGGGAAGAAAAGTTTACCGGAGCTGGTCAGCATATACCTATCCATATAGTTGTTAACCAGGGTTTCAATCTTCGCCTTGTTTGCAGATGTACAGCCATTTAAGCTGTTATGATTATATGCGACCATAGAATCGTAATCGTCATTTCCGACTCCCGAAATATCAAATTCTTTAGAACCATTCAAGTTTAATACACAGGCATACCATCCACACATTTTTATTGCAATAATGTTTGCAATCTTCGCATCATTATCGTAGTTCATATTTCCGAATTCATTACATGCAACATTGATTACAAAATCGTATATCGTAACTTCATGTACAACATTGTTTGACATTACTCTTATTGTAGGTGGTATGTGTGCGAATGAGAGCAAACGAGACTTGTGACGTTCTAAGGTTTGACCTTTGGTACTACCTCCGTTATTTTCATCGGAGTCTGTAGAAATTAAATCGGAATCGAGGAAGTAATTGCAGTCTACAGCCAAATAGAATGCATTGTCGTTTTCGGCTACAACAATCAACCTGTCTGTAATTCCATCGTCAAAGTAAGCACTGGTTCCTCTTACTTCAAAGTCCACCGTTACCTTGAACATGTAGTAATTCTCTGAAGTAAGAAGTAAATCATCAATCGAGGTATCGCCGAATAAGCAAGAACGGCTATTGTCACCAACGAAGGTAACATTTAAAACCTCTGCATCGGTTATAGACGTGATACCCAGACCGGATGTAACATTTTCTTCATTTGAAACGAAGCTCAAATATCCGTCCCTCAAAGACGGGGCGTACATCATCGCCCACAAATGCCAATTTCCTTGGTCGATAATGGAGTAATAGTCGTAAACAAGCTGTTCGGCTCGTGCATCGAAATTACTGCCTTCCGCAGAAAAGGACACGGGGTACATCAGCGTTGCGATAATCAATATAATCGCAAGAGCGAGCACTAACGTTTTTTTCATATCTTTTCCTCCTGTTTTTAATTGTTATAACAACCTTTTATAGAGCATATAGCAAATTTCATCTTATGTCAAGCGGTTTTTTAAAGTATATTTATCTATTCGTAAGTTTCTATCCCCTTACCACACACAGAGCGAAGTCAGACAGAGCTGATGACATTACATCGGCGATTTGAGTTCGGCAGATTAGAACTATCGGTTTCGGTAATTGAATGATTTAGGGATTAATTAAGGGAGATAAAGAAGAAAAAATGTTATTGAAGGACGAGTTAGGATAATCTATAAAAAGACCCGATATGTGTGAAAGCATATCGGGCAGAGACGATAATGAGGGGTTACTTTGTTCCGAATATTCTGTCACCGGCATCGCCGAGACTGGGCACAATATAGCCATGTTCATTGAGGTGACTGTCAACGGCAGCGGTATAGATCATGACATCGGGGTGTTGTTCATAGAGGGCTTTAATGCCTTCGGGGGCAGCGACGAGGCACATAAGGCGGACGGTTTTACAACCTGCCTGTTTAACAATACGAATACCCTCGGCAGCGGAACCGCCGGTAGCGAGCATGGGGTCAACGACGATCATGTCACGTTCGGAGGTATCGCCGGGGAGTTTGCAGTAATAGCTGACGGGTTTAAGGGTTTGGGGGTCACGATAGAGACCGATATGTCCGACCTTAGCGGCAGGGATAAGAGCCATAACGCCCCCCGCCATACCCAAACCTGCACGAAGGATGGGAACGATACCGAGTTTTCTGCCTGCGAGAACATTTGATTTCATAGGTGCTACGGGAGTCTCGATATTGATTTCTTCCATAGGAAGGTCACGAGTAACCTCATAAGCCATGAGGGTAGAGAGTTCTTCGAGCAACATTCTGAAGTCTTTGGTACCTGTATTCTTATCCCTCATAAGGGTGAGCTTATGCTGAACAAGGGGGTGATCGATAACGATTACGTTTTTCATGTAGTCTTGCATAATAACCTCCGTAATAAATAAAAATTAAGACCTATACTGATTGATTTTATCGACTCTGCGAACGTGTCTGCCACCCGCAAACTCGGTATTGAGCCAGGTATTGACAATAGCCTTAGCGGTTTCGACGCCGATAATTCTGCCGCCCATAGCAAGCATATTGGAATCGTTATGCTGTCTTGTAAGTTCGGCGGACAGGACATCACCGCAAAGGGCGCAGCGGATACCGTTGACCTTATTGGCGCAAATAGATACACCGATTCCTGTTCCGCAGATAAGGATACCGCGGTCAAAGTCACCGTTAGCGACAGCTTCGGCGGCGGGGAAAGCGATATCTGGATAATCAACGCTGTCTTCGCTGAAGCAGCCCATATCGGTGAAGTCATGACCTGATGATTTAAGCAGTTCGACAATCTGCTGTTTGAGGGCGAAGCCGCCATGGTCGGATGCAATTACAATTTTCATAAAAAATCTCCAAACATTTATTTATAATTATTTATTAATAACATTAAAGCCGGAGGCTCTGAGGAGCCTGTTCATATAGGCGAGACCTTCGTCTTTAGCGGGAACGGACTCGGCGAATACGACATCGACATCATGAGTTTGTTCTCTCAAAGCGGCGAAAAGGTTAGCGCACAAAGTGATAGGTTGTTGTCTGTCACCAATAACGAGATAATTTTTTCCCTTATAGAACTTTTTAGTTTGTTCGGTAGCGAAAATCAAGCAAGAGAGGGAATTATCGCAGGCGAGGGAATACTCACGGTTAATGATATCGGAAGCTTTTTTTTCATCGGCATCGGCGATAACGACCTTGCAGTCGGGAGCATAATGCCTATGTTTCATTCCGGGTGAAGCAACGACCTCATCATCTTTGAGTGGATTAAGTACAGCAGTATTGACGTCTACCGAACCAATCACCTGTTCAATCATTTCCTTGGTAATGCCGCCGGGGCGAAGGATTGTGGGTTTACCGACGAGAGAAATGACGGTGGATTCGACGCCGTATTTACAGCTACCGCCATCAAGAACGACATCGATTTTACCGTTCAAGTCCTCCAGAACGTGTTCGGCGGAGGTGGGGCTTGGTTTTCCCGAGAGGTTGGCACTGGGGGCGGCAATCGGTACACCTGCTGCACGGATGAGGGCGAGAGCGGTTTTATTTTCGGGCATACGGACGGCAACGGTATTTAAGCCTGCGCAAACTTCGGATGGGACTACATCACTTTTAAGGTAGATAATGGTGAGAGGTCCGGGCCAGAAAGCATCCATAAGCAACCTTGCCGATTCGGGGACATGTTTCCAAAGCGATTTAACGTCACTTTTTTTAGCTATATGAAGGATCAAGGGGTTATCATTGGGACGGTTTTTAGCTTCGAATATTCGTTTAACAGCGTCGGCATCCATACCGTTGGCACCGAGACCATAGACGGTTTCGGTTGGAAATGCGACGAGACCACCCATACGAATTATTCTACCGGCAACGACAGTTCCGTTTTCCTTTTGATATTTTGCATTAAAGAGCTGAGTGTCTATGCTTATCACTATCCTTTCGTTACAGAAACTATAGCATAATACCCGAAATTTCGCAAGGGGAATATCGGGCAAAATCTCCGTTAAGAAAAAAATAATGTTAAAGCAACAATGACCGTCGGAGAACCGACGGTCATTGTTCAGGGAGGGAAAAAACACAGCCTATTCAATAAGAACGGAAATTTCCTTTAGATTAATTTAGAGAGCGGAACGCATGATAATCAAAGCGTCTGCGGAATCGATCTGACCGTCCGAGTTAACATCGGCATAGGGCAGGAACTGTTCGGGGATATCAAAGATATCCATAGCATGTCTCAAGATATTTACGGCATCGGCGAAATCGACATTACCGTCACCGTTAACGTCGCCCATCTGATAGGAGGGAGAACCGCCGTTAAATCTTGCTTCGAGGTTAAGGGTTAAACCACCTTCGGTGAAGGTAATTTCTCTCTGAGTGCTGTAGAGCTCACCGTTTTCATCGTACCAGCCTTCAAAGGTGCAACCTTCATCGGCGCGGGCGGAGATGACAAGGCGACCGTCGATATGGGGCTTAGGATAGAGATTTGAATCTTCATCGACATCGGCTGCCAATTCTGCCTTTACCTTGCCGCCGAACTGAGCTGTAAGGTTTACTTCAACGGGGAAGTTGGTAAGTTCGTCTTCACCGACATAGCCATTGGAGCTGAAGGAGAAATTTTCCATGTATTCGCCGTCAAGCAGAACGAGCTTATCGAGCATATCGAGGTCGATTTCCGTGATATTTGTATCCTGGAAATACAGTGCATAGAGGTTGGTATTGTTAGTCAAATCGAGTGAAGAAATGGGATTGCCGTTGCAATAGAGTTCTTCAAGTCTTGCCATTGAGGACAGATCCAATTCGGAGATATTGTTATTTGCGCAATTGAGCCACTGGCAGGAAGGAGCGTCGGGCATATTAAGCTCTGAGAGGTTATTATTCTGGCAGAGCAATGCGCCGAAACCGAAACGACCGCTGAAAGCTTCGGGGAAGATAAGGCTTTCAAGCCGGTTATCATTACATGTCAAAGACCAAACGCCGGGGCAATTTGAAAGGTCAAGGGTGGTGAGGTTATTATTGCTGCAATCGAGCGGACCGATACCTGTATTGAGGCTGAGGTCAAGCTCGGTAAGGTTGTTATCGCTGCAATAGAGCCACCAAAGAACGGTATTTGCGCTGAGGTCAAGCTCGGTAAGATTATTGTATCCGCAATAGAGATAGTACAGAGCGGGGTTATTGGAAAGGTCGAGTTCCGAAAGACCGCAGTTTTGAACGTTGAGATTGACGAGTGCAGGGAATCCGCTTACGTCAACAGTACCCAGTTGCTCATTATCCTGCAAATTAAGACGGGTCAAACCTTCGAAAGCATCGGTAAGTTCAACCTGAGAAAGGTCGTTACCGGGAAGGTCAATCTGCTTAACGAACGAGAAGTTAGAAAGGTCAATAAGACCTACCATGCCGAAATCGGAGAGATCCAGATATCTGACATGAAGTTCGCCTTCATAAGTAACCCAGGAAACATTGGTTGTATAGTATGAGGGAGCGGTATGCTGCCAAGTTTCGGGATCGGCAAGGTCAATTTCCTCATTAAGCTTTTCACCGTTCGAAACACCGTTCAAGTCGGTCTGCTGGAAGAACTCCACAAGTGCCTGATACTCATGATCGTTATAGCCTTCGGGGGTGACAACTTCATCCCTTGTCTGTGTCCATGCAAATGCACCTACAGGCAAAACCGAGGCGAAAACACAGACGAGCATTGCTATAGCAAGCACGGTTGAGATAGTACGTTTCATAATATGTACCTCCAAGATATGTTTTGTTGCGACCGAACGTTCGTTCGTCGCAATTGCAATATAACATTTCTCATGGCATTTGTCAATAGCTTTTTCCAAAAAAATATGTTAAAATAAGAGAGCAAAAAAGATGAAAGGGCGATAAAATTGATTAATTACAGATCATTGCCTATATTTGAGGTTCGTAATTTTCTCGTAAACAAGCAGACGGGATTAACGATAAAGAGATATTTTGATCAGACAATACGTTCATCGGAGAACAACTTAATCGCCAATGAATATTGCGAAGCACTCATGGAGCTTGAGAGGAGATTAAGTTCCAAGCTGACGGTATCGGATCAGACATTGAGGCGACTGTTCGGACCGCTGAGAAACTCGATGCAGGGCGAGATAACGCATTTATTTCTTTCGGCGTGCGACATGCTGGTAAGAAGGCTCAAGGAATACACGAATCCGTCGGTGAAGGAATTTTTCGAGACGGTGCGAGCGCAATCGGGATTGGTAGCGACGAACATAGCGGAGAGGTTGCTTGACAATAAATTTCCCAAGGGGGAGATAATCAATGCCGAGACGGCAATGCGGATGATATCCCAACTTGATTTAAGCATTGAGGACAGGGTCGGCATGTACGAAATATTAATCAATACCGATAAGTACATCGATGAGCTTGAAGAAATAATGACTCCGCTTGTGGAGGAATTTAGCAGAAGCGAGCATCTATTAAAACCGCTGAACGAGCTGTATCGAAACGATTACTGTGATATGGATGCCACAAGTGCGTACCTTGATATGTACCAGGACAAAAAGAACATACCAAAGGTCATCGAGGTGTACCCATCGTACATAAGTTGTCAACACACGACGATATCCTTTGTTGACGGAGGATTCGACGAGGTTGTGATATTTATGGGAACGCTCAGAAAGTTCGACGAAAAGAACATGATACTCGGCGATGCGGAGAACGGAAAGCTTTATTCGATGATGAACAGTCTGGGCAATCAGAGCAGATTTCTTATTGTAAACAGGCTGTCCAAAGGTCCTGCATACGGCAGGGAGCTGTCCAAGCTTTTGGGACTATCTCCGGGAACGATATCCCAGCATTTGAGCGTGCTTGCGGGGTTCGGGTTAATAAACGTAGCATCCGACGGAAACAGGTTGTATTATTCATTAAACCGTGAACAATTCAAGGTGTTTTTGGAATTACAGAAGGAACTGTTTATAGATACGGACACGAAGTACCCTCAATAAATACATTGCAAAAAGCATCGAAAGGTGTTACACTGTGCAGTGCAAAAGAGAAAGGGGCATATAAATAAGATGAAAACTGCCAAGAAGAAACGTCCGCTCGATATGTTGAACGGAAGCATATGGGATAAAATACTTTACTTTGCGCTGCCGGTAGCTGCTACGGCGATTTTGGGACAATTATTCAATGCCGCCGACATTGCGGTTGTAGGTAATTTCACGGGAGACGTGAGCAATGCCGCCGTTGCGGCGGTAGGTGCTAACAGCCCCATAATATCGCTTGTGGTGAATTTATTTCTCGGTCTTGCACTGGGAGCGAATGTAATAATCGCACAGGCGATTGGTGAAGAAAACAATGACACGGTAGAAAAGGCTGTTCACACGTCAATGGTTATTTCCGTTGTCGGAGGCATAATAATAGCAATAGTGGGCGAAATCATAGCCGCACCGCTGCTTAAGGCTTTGAAAGTACCCGACGATGTTTTTGAGCTTGCTTTATTGTACCTTAGAATTTACTTTGCAGGACTTCCTGTCATACTGCTTTACAATTTCGAAGCCGCAATATTCAGGAGCATCGGAGAGACGAAGCTTCCGCTGATAGCGCTTGCCTCATCGGGAATACTGAACATTATTTTAAATCTTTTCTTTGTAATAATTCTTAAAATGACGGTGGACGGTGTAGCATACGCTACCGTTATATCCAATGCTGTCAGTGCGGCGGTACTGTACTATTATCTGCGTCGTACAAACAAGGTTATAAAGGTTGAGCCGAAAAAGCTCGGTATTGATTTTAAGACATTCAAGCGAATAATACAGATAGGATTACCGGCAGGGATCCAGAGTGCGGTTTTCTCCGTAGCGAACATAATAATACAGTCCGCCATCAACAGTCTTGGCACGGTAGTCATGGCTGCATCGAGTGCTGCGTACAATCTTGAGATAATAACCTATTACCTTATCAACTCATTCAGCCAAGCCTGCACAACGTTTATAGGGCAAAACTACGGAGCGGGCAAGCTTGACAGGTGCAAGAAAATTATTAAACTCTGTCTTATTGAGGGCATAGTGGTTTTAGCGATTACGGTTTCACTCGTTTTACCGTTCGGAAAGACCCTTTTATCGTTCTTTAACAAAGACCCACAGGTAATATCCGCCGGATATTTAAGACTCACGACGCTGATGTTATCACATTTTTTCAGTCTTATTTACGAGATCTTCGCCGGATACCTACGTGGTTTCGGCATATCGCTGCCGCCTGCGATACTGACAATGATAGGTGTATGCGGACTGAGGCTTATATGGATTTACTCGGTATTTCCGAAGAGCAGTACATTTGAGACCATAATGGCTATATACCCGATAAGTCTGGCTTCAACGGTATTACTGTTATTTATAGCGGTTCTGGTACTAAGACCCGTGCATAAATTAAGTCGTGCAAAGACAACGGAAACGAGTGTTGTTTCATAAGAGGTATTTATTCGGAGAAAGCATATGCAGACAAGAGTTGCTGTGATGGCAATAATAATCGAAAACGACGATGCCGTAGACAGACTGAATCATTATCTTCATGAATTCAGTGAATTTATTATAGGCAGAATGGGTATTCCGTACAAAAAGATGGGAATAAACATCGTATCGGTTGCGATGGATGCGCCCCAGGATGTTATATCATCACTTGCAGGGAAGCTGGGCAACATAGAAGGGATAAGCGTAAAGATTGCATATTCCAATGTGACAGCTTGCAAATAAGAAACCGAGAGGAACGGATGAACGGAAATACGGTAACAAACGGAGCGTATGAGCTTATAGATAAACTCGAAAGCGAACACGGACTTTCGCTTGACGAATACAAGAAACTGATTAATCTGAGAAATGAAGAAACGGCTTCATATGCCGCAAAGAAGGCGGATGCAGTCAGGCGAATTATTTACGGAAACGACGTATACATACGAGGACTTATAGAAATAGGGAACGTATGTCGAAACGACTGTCTGTACTGCGGAATACGTCATTCGAACGAGAAAGCGGAGCGATACATACTGAACACGGATCGGATACTCGAATGTTGCAGTGAGGGTTACGAATTGGGGTTCAGGACTTTTGTATTGCAGGGTGGCGAAGGTGTGATGTCCGTGGGGCATATAGTTACAATCGTCGAGCAAATACGCTCACAATTTCCCGATTGTGCGATAACGCTTTCACTTGGAGAATACTCACGAGAGGACTATGCCGCCATGCGCAAAGCGGGAGCGGACAGATACCTATTAAGGCACGAGACGGCGGACAGGCAGCATTACGAGAAATTACATCCGAGCAATATGTCATTTGACAACAGGATGAGATGTTTACGGGATTTAAAGCAACTCGGGTATCAGGTAGGCTGCGGTTTCATGGTAGGCTCACCCTATCAAACAGCCGACACGCTTGCGACCGATTTAAAGTTTATAGAGACATTTTCACCCGATATGTGCGGCATAGGTCCGTTCATACCGCACAAGGACACGCCGTTTGCGGCATACCCTGCCGGGACGGTTGACGAAACCTGTTATTTATTATCATTAATAAGGTTAATAAAGCCGAACATATTGCTTCCGGCAACCACCGCTTTGGGCAGCATAGCGCAATTCGGCAGGGAAAAAGGCATACTTGCCGGAGCAAACGTGGTAATGCCGAACCTATCGCCAAAGTCGGTACGCAGCAAATATGAGTTATACAATAACAAGCTCAGTACCGGCGATGAATCGGCGCAAAGCCTTGCGCAATTGAGACAGCATATGGAACAAATAGGATACAACGTTGTTTCATTGAGGGGCGACATAATAAAAAGCTAAAACGTATCTGACGGAAAGAGTAATTCTGACCGACAAGAAAGGAAATAAAAATGGCAAATTATAACCCAAAATCACTTCATGCCGAGGAATTTATAAACGACGGTGAAATACTTGAGACCATCGCTTATGCCGAAGCAAACAAGCACAACATAGAGCTTATCGACAGCCTTTTGGAGAAGGCAAGACCCAAACACAGCGCAAACGGCGTCACTTGTGCAGGCTTAACGCACAGAGAAGCATCGGTACTGCTTGCATGCGACATACCCGAAAAGGTAGAAGAAATGTATAAGCTTGCGAACGAGATAAAGCTTGCGTTTTACGGTAACAGAATCGTAATGTTTGCTCCGCTTTATCTTTCCAACTACTGCGTAAACGGCTGCGTGTACTGTCCTTATCATTTCAAGAACAAGCACATTGCGAGAATAAAGCTGACGCAGGAGCAGGTTCGTCAAGAGGTTATAGCGTTACAGGATATGGGACATAAGCGTCTTGCAATAGAAGCGGGCGAAGATCCCGTAAACAATCCCATTGAGTACATCCTCGACTGCATAAAGACGATCTATTCCGTTCATCACAAAAACGGTGACATACGCAGAGTAAACGTAAACATTGCGGCAACGACGGTTGAAAACTACAGAAAGCTCAAAGATGCGGGAATAGGAACATACATACTGTTTCAGGAGACATATAACAAAAAGAGCTATCTTGAATTACATCCCACAGGTCCGAAGCATGATTACGATTATCATACCGAAGCGATGGACAGAGCCATGGAGGGCGGAATTGACGATGTAGGTCTTGGCGTACTGTTCGGACTTGAAGGATACCAGTATGAATTTGCGGGACTGATGATGCATGCGGAGCATTTGGAAGCTGTACACGGCGTAGGACCTCATACGATAAGCGTTCCGAGGATAAAGCATGCGGACGACATAGACCCGAACGTATTTGACAACAGTCTTTCGGACGAATTATTCGCAAAGATTATCGCCTGCATTCGCATTGCCGTACCGTACACGGGAATGATAATATCGACGAGAGAGAGCGAAGCGATAAGAGGGAAGGTACTTGATTACGGTATTTCACAGATAAGCGGAGCATCGAGGACATCGGTAGGCGGTTATACGGAGGAAGAACGTCCTCATGATTCGGAGCAATTTGACGTATCGGATCAGCGCACACTGGACGAGGTAGTACGCTGGCTCATGGAGCTTGACCATATTCCTTCATTCTGCACCGCTTGTTACAGAGAGGGACGTACCGGTGACAGGTTTATGAGTCTATGTAAGAACGGACAGATTCTCAACTGCTGTCATCCGAACGCACTTATGACGTTGACGGAATACCTTGTTGACTATGCGTCGGAGCAGACACGCAAAGTAGGATATGAGCTTATAGAGCGTGAACTTGAAAAGATACCTAATGAGAACGTAAAGCGTATCACACGAGAGCATATAAACGACATCAAGAGTTCCAACCGCAGGGATTTCAGGTTCTAAGATGAGGAGACATAATGGGACTTAATGATACACCGTCGGGCGAACGGATTCACATCGGGTTTTACGGTATTCGTAACGCAGGCAAATCAAGTCTTGTAAACGCTATCACGGGACAGAAGATTTCATTGGTATCGCCCACCCTCGGGACAACGACCGACCCTGTATTAAAGGCGATGGAGCTTTTACCTTTAGGGCCTGTAGTGATAATAGACACACCGGGCATAGACGATGAGGGCGAACTTGGTCTGCTTAGGACGGGGCGAACAAGACAGATGCTTGAAAAAACGGACATTGCGGTTCTGGTTACTCAGGCAGGCAGGAGTCTTAACGATGCCGAAAACGAACTTATCGAGCAATTCGAGCAGAAGTCGTTACCCTACATCATCGCATTAAACAAGAGTGATTTGGCGGATTGCGAATCGGTTTCGGACGATAAGCACATATACGTCAGCGCAACCGACGGCACGGGAATCGATGCACTCAAGAACAGAATTGCATCGATAAAGCTTTCACAGGCAGCGCAGCGGTATCTTGTGCGTGACCTTATCGAACCTGAGGATATCATAATTTTGGTAACGCCCATTGATGAATCCGCACCGAAAGGACGACTGATACTACCCCAGCAGCAGACGATACGAGACATATTGGATGTTGGAGCTATGAGCCTTACTGTACAGGATAGCGAGCTTGAAGCTGCACTGTCCTGTTTAAATAAAAAGCCGAAGATGGTTATAACCGATTCACAGGTATTCGGCAAAGTCAACAAAATCGTTCCAAGTGATATTTCGCTTACATCGTTTTCAATTCTTTTCGCCCGATACAAGGGAGAGCTTGAAACATTTGTTCAAGGAGCGAATCAGCTTGACAAGCTGAAGGACGGAGACAGGATTCTGATAGCGGAGGGATGTACTCATCACCGCCAGTGCAACGACATCGGGTCGGTAAAATTACCGAATCTGATAAGAAAATACACCGGTAAAGAACTTACATTTGACTTTTCATCGGGTGGAGAATTTCCGCAGGAATTGGATAGATACGGATTAATCGTCCACTGCGGCGGATGTATGCTCAATGCAAAGCAGATGAAATCAAGGCTCGAATCTGCCGTTAAAGCGGGCGTACCGATAACGAATTACGGCATAGGCATTGCGAAGATGAACGGAATACTGGATAGATCTCTGTCCGTTTTTCGCAAATAGCCGATAAACAGAAAAAAGCAATTATAACACAAGCACCGTGCGGCAAAAAATAACGCTCGGTGCTTTCAATTTACATCTTTTTAAGCGAGTGTCGTCACGATTAGCAAATTAATGACAAATGAAGTCAATAAAAACTCTGGAAACGCATAAAAAATTCTGTTACAATTTTCTCATAAAAATAAAAGAAATAACTCTTAGGAGGATGATTAAATGTCAGAACATAGGATATTGATAGCGGACGGAAACGCACAGTTTCGACATGGGACAGCGGAGTACTTTCGCACGGACAAGCAGATAGAGCGTGTATTTGAGGCAAGTGACGGTCAAGCGGCACTGGAGGAATTAACGCACGAGCATTACGATGTACTGATAACGGAACTTGTGATGCCGAAGCTTGACGGACTGGATCTACTGGACAGGCTGCGTATGGACAGCGTGAACAGACCGCCGATCATAATTATCGTGACATACATGAAGAACGACAGTCTGCTTCAACGAGCATTTGCAAGGGGCGCAAGCTATGTGATGTTAAAGCCTGTTGAGCCTGAATTTCTTCACAAAAGGATGATGGACTTAATAGACAATTGTTTGAGCGATGCGGAATACAACTCAAACAGCGGGCCTATAGTCAAGAGTCTTGACGAGAAGATAACGACGATATTTTTGACCGTAGGCATACCTGCGCACATAAAGGGTTATCATTATCTGAGGGAAGCGATCAGGATGGTCTACTACAATCCGAACCTGGTGAGCAAGATAACCAAGGAGCTTTATCCCGGAATAGCGAAGCGATTCAACACGACGGCAAGCAAGGTAGAGCGAGCGATTCGACACGCCATAGAAGTCAGTTGGACGAGGGGAAAAATCGAGAACATCAACAAACTTTTCGGTTTCAACGTATACGGGAAAAACGATAAACCGACGAACGGAGAGTTTATCGCACTGGTTGCCGACAAGCTGATAATCGAGGATGGACGGGACTTGGCAGCATCAATAAATTCGGAGCGACAAATCGGCTAAAGGAAAAACCGCCGCAGGGATACATAAATCCTTGCGACGGTTTATTAACTAATAAGAATCAAGACAATTCGAACATACCCGTATACAGGTCGTAATATCTGCCTCTTTGAGCGATAAGGTCGTCATGGTCGCCTCTCTCTATTATCTTGCCCTGTTCAAGCACCATAATCGCATTGGAGTTACGGACGGTTGAAAGTCTGTGAGCGATGACAAAGACGGTTCTGCCCTGCATAAGACCATCCATACCTCTTTCGATAAGAAGTTCGGTACGTGTATCTATGCTTGAGGTAGCTTCATCAAGGATAAGCACGGTGGGGTTACTTACGGCAGCTCTTGCAATAGCAATGAGCTGACGCTGACCTTGAGAGAGGTTTGCACCGTCGGAGACGAGCATGGTTGAGTAACCTTCCGGCAAGTGAGTGATGAAGTAATGAGCATTGGCGATTTTAGCTGCCTTAATGCAATCTTCATCGGAAGCATCGAGTCTGCCGTAACGGATATTATCCATAACCGTACCTGTAAACAGGTGTGTATCCTGCAAAACCATACCGAGAGTACCGCGCAAATCGGACTTATTGATTCTGCGAACATCGATACCGTCATAGGAGATTTCGCCGTTATCGACATCATAGAACCTGTTAATGAGGTTTGTGATGGTGGTTTTACCTGCGCCCGTAGAACCGACGAAAGCAATCTTCTGTCCCCTTTTGGCGTAAAGGGAGACATCGTGAAGAACGGTTTTAACACCGTCATAGCTGAAATCGACGTTATGCAGTTCTACCTTACCGACGAGAGGAATTTCGGTAGTTGTACCGTCCTCACAGGGAACGAGCCAGAACTTTTCGCCATCGGGATGTTCAACCAGTCGGACATCACCGTCATCTATTTCGGGTTCGACATCCATAAGTTTAAAGACTCTTTCCGCACCGGCAAGAGCAAGCAGGACGTAATTAAACTGCTGCGAGATTTGAGAAACTCTGTCGGCAAAATTTCTGATGTAGCCGAGGAAAGCGATAAGAACGCTGCCCTCCGTAACCAGACCCAGAACGCCGAGGGTACAGGTAATGGAGTAGAAAATATGGGACAGGTTATTCATAATCGGACCCATGATATTGGCATAGGTATTTGCCTTTGTGGCGGAGGCGCAAAGTTCCTCATTAAGGACATCAAATTTTGCGTTACATTCATTTTCGTGGTTAAAAGCCTTAACGACCTTTTGACCTGCCATCATTTCTTCGATGTAACCGTTCACGTCGGCAACGGCTTTCTGCTGACGGGCAAAGTTCTTACCGCTCTTTTTACCGATAATTTTAACGGTATAGAAGATGAGGAAGCCCATTACTACGACAATCGCAAAAAGTTTAAGCGAAAGCACGAGCATCATGGCGACGACGCCTATCAATGATGAAACGGAGATAATCAACTGAGTGATCGAGTGATGAAGCAGTTCTCTTATCGCATCGATATCATTGGTATAGTAGCTCATCAGTTCGCCGTGGGTATGGGTATCGAAATACTTTATGGGCAAACGCTGCATTTTATCGAACAAATCTTTTCTCAGCGCACACAGAACCTTGGTGGAGCAGATGAGCATGAGGTAGTTCAATAAGTAGTTTGTAATAACGGCAAAGACATAAAGCCCTGCCATGCCGATTGTCAAAGCGAGGTACTTAGCATACTGTTCGGTTTGGACAATTCCCGTTTCTTCAAGGACGGAAACGAGCGGTTCCATGACGTATGCCGCACCGATAGTAGCTGCGGAATAAAGGATTATAGCGATAACGGCAACGATAAACATCCAGCGGCAGTTTTTGTAATATGAAAAGATTCTGCCGAGAGTTTTAAAGATGTTATCGGGTCTGCGCTTGCCTTTAAAATTGGCTGTAATTTCTCTTTGGTTAGCCATTTAGCGCACCTCCTTCGCACGGTTTTGAGAACGATATACTTCCTGATAAATGCTGCTGCGTTCAAGAAGTTCCTCATGAGTGCCGACATCGGACAGAGTACCTTCATCCAGGACGATGATTCTGTCGGCATCCTGAATTGACGAGATACGCTGAGCGATAATAAGCTTTGTCGTACCTTTGAGGTTATTTCTGAATGCACGGCGAATGTTTTCGTCCGTTTTGGAATCGACAGCGGAAGTTGAATCATCGAGAATCAGAACCTTGGGATTTTTAAGCAAAGCTCTTGCGATACAAAGTCTCTGTTTCTGACCGCCCGACACATTAACGCCGCCCTGACCCAAGTCTGTATCATAGCCATCGGGGAAACTCATAATGAAGTCGTGAGCGCAGGCATTTTTACATGCTTCGATTATCTGTTCATCCGTCGCATCGGGATTACCCCAGCGCAGGTTTTCACGGATTGTACCTGAGAACAGCATATTTTTCTGAAGAACCATGGAAACGGATTCTCTCAATTCATAGAGCGAATACTCCTTAACGTTTCGTCCTGCAAGCAAAACTTCACCGCCGAGTACGTCATAGAATCTCGGGATAAGCTGGACGAAGGTTGACTTACCCTCACCCGTACCGCCGACGATACCGATTGTCTCACCGGATTTGATATGAAGATTTATGTTTCTGAGGTTCAGATTCTCCTTAACGCCTGTATAGCTGAAATCAACGTTTTTAAATTCGATATCACCGTTTTCGACTTTGAGTTTACTGTCGTTGGTCTCGATATCGATGGACTCGTTGAGAACCTCGTTAATTCTTGCGATGGATTCACGGGTCATGGTAATCATCATGAAAATCATACCGACCATGGCAAGAGAGCTTACCACCTGGTTAGTGTATGTCAAAAGGCTTACAAGCTCACCCTTTTGCAGTGTACCCGCAAAGATAACTTCTTTACCGCCCAATATGAGCAGCAAAATAGCGCAGGTCCACATAATAAACATCTGAATGGGGCCTATAAGGGTAAAGAGCTTCTGTGCAAAAACCTGGGTTTTTTGCAGATCATCGGCAGCTTTATCGAACTTTTCCTTTTCGTATTCCTCTCTGACAAAAGCCTTAACGACTCTGACACCTGTAACGTTTTCCTGAACGGAGGCGTTCATCTTATCGTATTTTTTCAGCATAAGCGCAAAGCGCGGACGACCGATTTTTCCCACCCAGATAAGGATGAAAAGCAGTATCGGAACAGCTATGAGGAAGATAATCGAAAGCTCCGCATTAATGCGTAACGCCATAACTGCGGCAAGAATCATCATTATAGGCGAACGAACGAACATTCTGATAGCCTGCTGATAGAGATTTTGCAGGTTATTAACGTCGGTCGTAGCACGCATGACCAATGAGGATGTTGAGAACTTATCGGTATTTTTGAACGAGAAGGACATTATCTTTTCGAAAATACTTTTACGCAGATTTTTGGCAAAGCCCATACCTGCTACCGCAGCGGTGCGAGCGGCAAGAGAGCCGAACAGCAACGACATAAGAGCGGCAAGTATCATTATCAAGCCGACCACGATAACGAATTGCTTTTGATTCGCTATAAGCTCGGGTGAGAAATATTGCGCAAGAAGGAAGTTATCCACACGATACAGTCCGCCATCGACGAGCGCAGCCATAAGCATGGGAATAAAGACTTCAAGCAATACTTCGAATATGATAAAAAGTGGTGTTAAAATTGTAGGAATCAAATATCCTTTTGCACATGGGAGAATGTTTTTAAAACCTGTATCTCCGTCTGTTTTCTTTTTCATTTCAATCGGTGACCTCTTCATCTTTATATTTATGCGAATTATATCACATTAATAATCTTTTTGCAAAGGTTATTAATCGGGATTTACGCACAATTGATATTCTGTTGAAACTTGCAAGAGTATGTGGAATTTAGGTGGACATGTTGACAAGCAGATGTCCGACTCATATAATTAAACTGGGTGTGAATCGGGTTAATGAAGCATAATAAATCCGAAGCAGCTATGGCACTTAAGTAAAACACGGGTGTCAATTTCATCCGATATTTAGGAGGAACACAAATGGAATTTCTTGAAAATTTCGGCAATGTAACATGGCAAATGGTATTGATGTGGGCGATAGGCGGACTGCTTATCTATCTTGCCATAGCAAAGAAAATGGAACCTTCCCTGCTGTTACCCATGGGATTCGGGGCTATATTGGTCAATCTGCCTTTGTCGGGTGCGATAACCCAGGGTGCAACTGAAGGACCTCTTTCGGTTTTATTCGATGCGGGAATGGTCAACGAGCTGTTTCCCCTACTGCTTTTCATAGGAATAGGTGCAATGATAGACTTCGGTCCCCTACTTGAAAAGCCATGGCTTATGATATTCGGAGCTGCGGCACAGTTCGGAATTTTTCTGACACTGGTGTTAGCGGGATTCTTCTTCGACCTTGAAGATGCGGCAAGCATTGCGGTAATAGGAGCGGCAGACGGTCCTACGGCAATTTTCGTTGCAAATACGTTGAAATCGAATTATCTTGGAGCGATAATGGTAGCGGCATACAGCTACATGGCACTTGTACCGATAGTCCAGCCGCCCGTCATCAAGCTACTCACAACGAAGAAAGAACGCTTGATACGTATGCCGTACAAAGCCGGTTCCGTCAGCAAATTGACTAAGATTTTATTCCCCATTATAGTAACCATAGTTGCGGGACTTGTTGCGCCTGCCAGCGTTGCATTGGTAGGATTTTTGATGTTCGGTAATCTCCTGCGTGAATGCGGTGTACTGGATTCTCTCAGTCAAACGGCGCAGACGGTGCTTGCGAATTTAATCACGATTATTTTGGGCTTGACTGTTGCATGTCAGATGACGGCGGACAAATTCGTACAGCTTGACACGCTGTTGATTCTGGCGTTGGGACTTGTAGCGTTTATAGGCGACACAGCCGGCGGCGTTCTGTTTGCCAAGTTTATAAATCTTTTCCTGCCCAAAGATAAGAAAATCAACCCCATGATAGGTGCTGCCGGAATATCGGCGTTCCCCATGAGCGGCAGGGTTGTAAATCAGCTTGGCTTAAAAGAGGACAATCAGAACTTCCTGCTTATGTACTCCATAAGCGTAAATGTTTCCGGTCAGATTGCGTCCGTTATCGCCGGAGGCTTGATTCTTTCACTGCTCGGTAAGTAAAAGGAGGTAATATCGATGCTTGCGAAAACTCTATCCATAATGCTTGAAGGTATGTTGGGCATATTTGCCGTTATCGGTGTTATTATCCTTGTAACGATGCTGCTCAATAAACTTACCAAATAGAACTTTGAACCGAAATAACTCGTGTGCTGTAATCTGCACACGAGTTATTTTCAAATGCCGATAAATTATGATACAGTGTTCATCTGCTGCATTGCCCTTTCATTTTTCATAAGCTCTATTGCCTGCTCTTTACCGTCAAAAGTCAACAGTTCAAGTCCGACAGTGGGAGAAATCATGCCTTTTTCGACAAGGCGGAAAACCGTTTCGTTATTATTGAGAATATTGAAAGCATTTTCTCTTACCACCTTTACGGTGACACGCAAGTCGGTGGGAAGTTTTGAAACGGCATCAAGTGCTTTTGAAACACTTCTGAGCTTTTCGATTTTAATGCCCATATCCTCCCCTATTGAGTTTAATTCGCAAAGGCAACGGGTACGCAGCGTAAACTCTTTCTCAATCTCCAGTTCCTGAGCTACCGCTTTTCTGAACCCGGCATGAATCCGGCGTGCTGTCATGCGTGATCTTTTGCTTGACGCTTCCTGAAGTGCGGCAATTGCCGTGCCGCTGGTAACTCCCGAGTGGGTCATGCCGCGCGCAAATTCATTTACTCCGGATTCTTCCTTTATGGAGTTTCTCATTTCATCGATATAGCTGAACATATAGGCAGGAAGCGGAGCGGTTGCAAACCATGTGATACCGTTTAGGTTATCCCCCGTATGTACTTCCTTTGACCAATCTCTGAGATCATCGGCATCAAAACCGCTTGCTCCCGTTATCAACAATTTATTATGACTTGAAAGCAGTGCGTTCTTCATTACTATTTGGTCCAGTTTATCGGAATATTGCTGCATCGATGAATACATATCGACAAATCCGAATCCCAGACAGCTCCCTTTTCTCGGGAAAAGGGTTGTAAGAACGAACGGATATTCGCCGTGCGCATAATACCCTTCGGGCTTAACATCCCTACTGTCTTCAAGAAGTTGTCCGCCGGCAAGTCTTAACATATGTACAGAATATCTGTCATTATCCGCATCGTATTCTCTTAACCAACATTCAATCAGCATTATGTTTTTACTGTAACGTGGGACTAAAACATCATCCTCGATTATGTCAAGCAGATATCCGTCATCCTCCATCTTTTCGGCAAATTTAGGATAATGCTGTTCAAACCAATCCCGAGTATGATGGGCAAATTTAAAAACGGCTCTGCTTTGCTGCATATCGGTTACGAGTGGGTCAAACATTATGCTTCTGTTATCCACATGGCGTATGAACGCACCGCCCAAACCGCAGTTTGCTTCGCTGTCAAAACCTATCTCCTGAACACTGTAACCGCCTACTATAAGGTCGTGAGTCATCAGTGTGTATTCTTCGTCATAGTTACACCTTAAATGGTTTTCCTTAACTATGTTTGTCATGATTTCCGCAAGCTTTTCAAATCCCTTGACATCGGCGGTGATAACTGCTTCCGGAAGATAATCGAGTAAGTCCGCTCGAATATTTTCTATTGAGCTGTGTATGATGGGTGTAACGGGTCTGGGCTCTCCGCTTTCGGTTTCGGGTATGCCCGACCAGTGGTCTCCGTGATACATCCTTTCGCAAAAATCAAGCCTTGTTCTTTCCGCAGCGTACGCATCGTAATATTCTCTGAAAAGCTCATAAAGCTTTATAACCTCTAAATCCTTATTCTGTTTTTTCATAAAATTCCTTTCATATTAAAACCAACTTCTTCCCTTCTTTTCGGGCAATGCCAGCGGATCGTACGTTTTAACCTTTACCGTCTCGGGCTGCTTATTGGCTCTGGGACGGCTCATAAGTGCGTACCTCAATGCCTCGGGCGCATGGTCGTCTCCGTCCGCTGCATCTTCACGATTATGTAAATCAAAGCTTAATGCAGGTAGCTGCCTTATCAGATTTACACAATCCGAAAAACACTGCCATTGGGGTTTACCGTCCGCTGCATCGACAAGAAAATCCCTGACTCTGTTCCAGCCTGCTATTCTTGAATTATCCGCAGGCGTTAACGGCATACCCGCAACGGCAAAAAGTTCCGCAAGCGTCTCTCCTTCAAAGCCGCCGGAGCCCGAAAGCAATGCACCCCTTTTTGCCCATATATCGGGAGAGGCGACAGTATAGCGTATGTCCTCACCACGACTTAGTTCTATCGCACGTTTCGCCACGTCCGCTGCTCGCTCCTGTCGTACATACAACTCCCTGTATGTATAAACCCTGCCTTCACCGTCCACTGCGTGCCAAAGCACGCAGCATGGGTCGTTAAATCCCCAGTCCATTGAACGAAAACGCCGCCACCATGACGGTATCTCAAACGGTTCGATTACATGTCTGTTTCTTGAAAATTCCTTAAAAAACTGTCCTGCGTGTACATCCCAATCCCCGTCAAGATGCGCTCGCCTTAAATCCTCCGGTAATGCTTGCAATTGCTTTATGTAGTTTGGATCTGCATTCAATAGAATTTTATTGTCGTAAATCTTTGCGGGAATGAATTTGTAATCGGCTTCGTTTTCACCGTTATCGTAAATTTTATCTATGAAAATTCGCTTTACCCATGCATGACCGACATTACCCGGGTTGCAGGTGTAATACATTCGAGGAGATATATCGTTTCGTGTCGTTCGATTGCATGTCGTTAAGAATCGCATTTGCTCCTCCGTAAAATGCGTTGCTTCTTCAAGCCCGATAACGGTGTACTCCTGCCCCTGATATTGATAAACATCCTGAGCGGAATCGCAATAGCCGAGTTTTATTCTTGAACCGTTCGGAAATGTAAATACTCTTTCGGTGGCATTGTATTTCGCAAAACCGTAAAGCTCCTTTTGCATCGGAATAAGGTGGTTTTCCCTTAACTCCGGCAGGGTTCGTCTTAACAGCAAAATGTTTAATGCAGGGTATCTCAGCGCAAGTAGTATAAATTTTCGCCGCATTGCCCAGCTCTTTCCTCCGCCCCTTGCTCCGCCGTAGGCTGTGTGTCGTGCCCTTGACATGAAAAATTCCCGCTGTCGCTCGTTCGGTTCTCCTTCAAGCTTTAAGTACATACTGCTCCTTTCGTTCAATAATCACCTTATCGCTATGTCCTTTTACCCTAAATCATCTTATTTCCTTCTTTTTGTTTAACTTAAAGTTTTGATTTGTCCTCCTTTCCCCTGCATCTTTGGGGGGTATGCTTTGCTTCATCCCCCCGCAGGGTTGCGTTGGCAATTATTGAATTGCTTATATTTTACACCAAAACCATATGCCTTTTCAAGCGATATATTTTCGTAGCTGTACTAAAATCAGCACAACCTCCGAAATTAATTCTCTTGTTTTTTTGTTCGTTTTATGGTATGTGGGGTGTGAGCTTGTAACCTAATTCAATACTCGCAGTTGTTATGTTCG
>CAYPXV010000017.1:0-21744 GCA_964414925.1 uncultured Clostridium sp.
TTTCAGTCAAAAGCGTTATGATACCGCCGATAATATTATTAAAAATTACTCAATCCTTTGTGAAAACCGCAGCCTTGACGTGAACCGTTTGGCAATTATCAACCATGAACACGGTAATAATGTTATCAGAGTAGACTCTTCGGATGCGGGAAAAGGTCTGTTCGGTAACAAACTTCCGCCTGCCGACGGACTCGTGACAAACGATAACACGGTAACACTCGTAGGCTGTCATGCGGATTGCGGAAGTATTTATCTGTACGATAAGGAAACTAATGCCATAGGTCTTGCACATTCGGGATGGAAAGGTACTATTTTAAGAATCGGAAAAAAACTCGTTGAAAAAATGACAAATGAGTTCGGTTCGAATCCATCGAGTATCGTGGCAGCGATAGGTCCTTCCATATGCGTTAAATGCTTTGAGGTAGATGCTGAGTTGGCGGATAGATTCAGAAAAGAATTTGATACGGATGATATTATAGGTAGATCTGAAAAAACGGGTAAGGCATATGTTGATATCAATTCGGCACTTGTGATTCAGTTGATAGAATCCGGGATAAAGACCGAGAATATCTCCGTTATGGATAAATGCACATATGAAGAAAGGGATTTGTTCTTTTCATACAGACGTGACGGAACAAATTCGGGAGCAATGACGTCTTACTTGAAACTTAATTAATAAAACCCTCGTTTTGTGAAAAACTATGCATATTATCATGAAACGAGGTTTTTTATGTCGCTCTTTTTTATGTCGGTATTGTTAATATCGATTTTGACGGTTTTTGATTTAATCGACAGCACATTGACCGTTTTGAACATAAGTAAAAAACTTATAGCCGTTTTCCTTGCGATTACGGTTTTGCTGAAAAGCTTTGATATTACTATAGCTGCGGAATTTAACTTTAATGCAGCCTTGTTTCCGTTACTTGTGTTAATACCGTACTTTTTAAATATACGCAAAGTTGTCAACATGAAAAAGACAGTTCCGCTTGCAATAACCGCAGGGCTTATTATAAGCGTTGTTTTCAAATTATGTGGTGAAAATATCGTCTTCAGCTTGTTAGCGGATTCTTTTGTGATATTAATCTTTTCATTTTTTGATTTGCCCGTCAGCGGTATATGTGCCGCACCGATAATTCCCGTATCTTTCGGAATAGGCTGTACCGCCTTTGATATTGTTAAATCAGGGTTCGGATTCCTTTCACTGAATGAAGCAATTATCGACATGCAGCTTGTGGGACTGCTTGTTGCAGTATTGATTTCGGAAATACGCCTCGTCATAAACAAAAATAAATTCGAATCACGACGAATATAGCCGCTTGAGTGTTCTTCATAAGCCCTTGTGCATAAGTTCATTATGTACAAGGGTTTTTTGCCGAGGAGTGAAATTTTGAATACAACAAAATCAAACCTGATTGAATCCGTTATAAGTGTAGTACCGGAAAGATTTGTCGGAATATTAAAAAAATACTTCGATGCTTTGAAAATCGAGGAGATTAGATTCAGGGTGAATCAATCGGTACAGCTTGTTTATTCGGATGGCGAAGTAGTGTTAAATCAGTACGGAGTATTCACCTGTGGTGAAAGTAAAGAAATGCTGAAAAGAATGTGTAAATCATCGGTATATGCCATGGAGTCACAATTAAGATGCGGATACATCAGCTTACAGTCGGGCATAAGAGTCGGAATATGCGGTAAACCCGTGATGGATTCTGATACGATATTGGCACTTGATACCATTCAGAGCTTTAACATCAGGATACCGTGTGAAGCTACAGGATGTGCGGCAGAGTTCGTTGACAGATTTTTTCATAACGGCTACATTGCAAATTCAATTATAGCAGCACCGCCGGGAGTGGGGAAAACCACCTTCTTGCGTGATGTCGCAAGATGTTTTTCGGACGGAATTAATATGCGAAAAGCTTATCGAGTCGGTATCGCAGACGAGCGAAATGAGCTGTCGGCATGTGTGGAAGCTCTTCCTTCGCTTGATATAGGTTCAAGAAGTGATGTCTTTACCCTGATGCCAAAAGTTCAAAGCATTCCTCTATTGATACGAAATATGTCTCCGGAGGTTTTGATTACCGATGAAATTATTACAGAAGATGACTGTAAGGCTCTGGAGAATGCCGTCTGTCGAGGTGTAGCTGTCATAGCAACAATACACGCAAACAGCTATGACGATGTGATTAACAATAAATATGTCGGAAACTTAGTAAATAGAGGCATTATCAAAAATGTATTCATTTTACAAAGGCAGGGAAATCATGTGCGTTTAGATTCGGTCAAGGGTGAAAACAATGATTAGACTTATTATAGGTATTTTGTTGATTATGGTTTCTACCATGATAGGTTGTATAATTAATAATGACATAAAATCGGAATACGAACTTATAAATAACTTAAACAAGGATATGCGTGCGTTGACGAGCATGGTAAAACATGAACGAAAAAGTATGTCCGAAATCTTAGCGTACCTTTCAAAGTTCGGTAAAGTCAATCAAATATGGGAAAGAATGAACGAGGAATTTGTAAGCAGTAATAATATGTATACTTCATGGAAAAACGCAACCGAGCAAATGCAGCTTAGTGAAAAACAATACTTAAAAGAATTTGATTCTTTCTTCGGGGATATCGGGAATGGAAATATCGAAAAGGAAGTGGAGAAGATGGATTTTTTTATTGATAGAATAGAACTAATAGAAAAGGAAACAGCACCGAAGTATCAAAATAAAATGAAATTAATTCGTGTTTTAAGCACCTTCGGCGGCATTGCCTTGGCATTGATTGCATTGTGAAAACGAGGTTGAAATGGGAATAGACATAGTTCTGAAAATTGCGGGAGTGGGATTTCTTGTTGCGGCAGCCTGTCAGGTACTTAAACAATCGGGCAGGGACGATATTGCGATGATCACCGCCTTAGCAGGTTTAATAATCGTTCTGACAATGATACTGGGTATCGTATCGACATTGTTTGATAACATACGGAATGTATTTAAACTTTACTGATGAATATTTATACGGTAATAGGCTTAGCGGTAGCTGTGGGCTTTGCTGCTTTTACATTAAAGGAATTTAATAAAACTATCGCCGTTCAATTGTCCGTAGCGGGCGGAGTCGTAATAATGCTTATACTGCTTTCATATATAAGCGGCTTGTTTGATGAAATCAATGCGTTCGTCAGTAGAGCAAACGTAAGATCAAATTTTGCGGAAGTTATGATAAAAGCAGTGGGTGTTTCGTATCTTGCTCAGATAGGTTCGGAAATATGCCGTGATATGGGTGAGGGAACACTTGCCGTTAAGGTTGAAATTGCAGGCAAGGTGATTCTTTGTACGATAGCGTTGCCGTTGGTAATCGGAATCATGAATGAATTTATCGAAGTGCTGAATTCAACACTAAAATAGCCGAAAACATGCGAAGAATAAAACGAACTTTATTGATATTGATTAGTTTGATGACCTTGTTATTTATTCCGTGCGGTACACATATACTTGCGGAAAGTAAAGAGGTAACTCCGGAACTTAAACAGGAGTTCGAAAGACTTCTGGATGAACTGGATTTATCCCGATGGCAAGAATACTTTGATAATATGTGTGAAAGTTTTAACGGCATACTCGACTTTGACGACGTAGAGCAAATGATAAGATCCGTAGCGGAAGACGATGGTGTATTGAATTTTAACAAGAATAATTCGCTTAAAACATGGTTTATCTTAAACTTGCGTTCGATGATAAAACCGATGTCGGAAATCATTGTGACGGGAGTTTTCGCAGGTTTATGTTCCATGTTACTCGGAAATAATTCAGGTATCGGTAAAATATTACAACTATCTTCTGTCGGCATTGTAATAGTCTGCGTTATTGTAATTTACGTTGACACTGTTACAGAAACGAAAGACTGCTTGACTCAAATTTCCGGTTTCTGCTCCGTTTGCGCACCTATAATACTGACGCTGATGAATCTGCTTGGATATTCAAGTGCGGTGGGACTGCTCAGTCCTATGATGATTGTCGTGCTAAACGGGGTATTGTCAATAGTTTCGAATGTAGTTATTCCCCTGATACTTGTTGGAGGGACATTTACCGCAATCGGTAATTTAAACGATAAACTGCACTTAACTAAAATTACTAAATTTACAAGCTCGACATCAAAATGGATTTTGGGGCTATTGACCGTGATTTATCTGGGTGTAAGCGTCGTGGGAGGGTTTACACGCAGCATGACCGATACGGTTTCCATTAAAACGGCTCGATATGCAATTGAGAAGATGATTCCCGCAGTCGGCGGCATGGTAAGCGGTGTGGTTGATGCGGTTGTGGGCGGTGCGATTTTGTTGAAAAATTCGGTAGGAATCACAATTATATTGATTTTAGTCGGAATAGTTTTAAAACCGTTGTTAAAGTTCATCGGGGTTATGGCGGCACTGAGAATAACTGCGGCGATAGTTGAGCCCTTTGCGGTAGACCGTATTTCGGACACCCTGGATGGCATGGCAAATAATGTATCGTACCTGTTTGCGTCGGTATGTGCAGGAGTAAGTATGCTTGCGGTTAATTCATTTGTAATAATAAATCTGGGAAACAATTTACTGAGCTGATGTTATGAGTGAAATATTGATATCGTTAATATGCGTATCAACCTGTGCGATATTTGCTCAGGCGGTTTTGCCCGAGGGAAAAATAAAGTCTTCGGCGGAAAAATTAATAGGCTTCTGTGTCGGAATGGCGCTGCTGGAAAGTGTATTGATTCCGATTTTAAAATACCTTAACAGTCAATAAGAAGGGATGGAGAAATGATATTTCAAGCGTTTTTCGAAACGGTAAAGGATAAATTCGGTGCGAATAAAAAATCAAAATACATATCGTGCGTGATACTGATTTTAGCTACACTGATTGCTTTACTTCTATCAAGCGTGATGAAAGGTAAAGTCGGTGGCGATGATAAAAATGATTACGACAATGAAGCCACGGGTCAAACGGATAAATCGTATGCTTTAAATCTGGAATCAAGACTTGAAAGTTTTTTATCCGCCATGGACGGTGTGGGCAAAGTAGACGTGATGCTGCTCGTCAATAAATCGGGAGAAACTATAATCGCAACCGAGGAGCAAAGTTCGCTGTCGGACGGAAATGTCGGTTCAAAATCTCAAAAACCCGCAACCGTAAATTCAGCCGACGGAGAAGAAACCATTGTTCTTGCGCAATTAAGTCCGCAAATATGCGGCGTTATCGTCGTTGCGGAAGGGGGAGGGGATATAGCGGTAAAACTGGATATTATCTCGGCGGTAAGCACGGTACTCGGGATAACTCAAAACAACGTGCAGGTTTTCAAAATGAGTTCGGAAAATTAAAAGGAGTTTATTTAAATGAAAAAGACAAGTTTCAAATTTACCAAAAAGGGTTTGATTGCACTGATGATAACGGTGGTTTTACTGGCGGGTGCGATTTATCTAAATGTAAAGCTCGGCGAAGAAGAATCGAATATGGACGTTTTGGGCAAAGAACAGCCCACGGACACGGCGGAACAGGTCAATGCAAATGTATACAGTGACTATTTCGTCAATTTCAGAAATGAGAGAAATAACATTCGTGCCCAGGAAATTGATTATCTGAGAACCATTATCTCACAGGAGGGAACGGATAAGGAAACACTTGATGCGGCACAGGAGAGACTTCTTGAACTGGTTAATAATATGGAAAAGGAATTTTCAATAGAAAATAAGGTGAAAGCCAAGGGCTTCCTCGATGCTGCGGTGTTGTTCAAAAACGGGATGATAAGTGTGATTATTGACGGCGAATCTCTGAGCGATGAGGACATAGCGCGAATAGTAGATATCGTAAAGGCGGAGACGGGAATCAATGCGGATAAAATCAGAATATCACTTAATGATTCAAAATGAATTTAATTCGAGATAATTCGTACTTCACGCCCGACTTGTTGGAGTGAGGCAGAAAATACTGTTTACATTTACAATAAAATTTGTTATAATAACACCATCATATTTTGGAGGTATTATTCATGGAAGAAACAATTGTTACGACTGATGTTTGTGTTAACGAGAACGGTAAAGTTTCCTTTGCTCCGGACGTTGTGGCTACTATAGCCAATCTGGCTGCTTCCGAGGTTGAAAATGTAACGGCTCTCGGCGGTGGATTCGCAGACAGTATCGGAGACATACTCGGTAAGAAAAATTACACCAAAGGTGTTCGTGTCGAAGTAGGTAAGGAAGAAGCGGCAATTGATATCTGTATCAGCGTTAAGTACGGTGAAAAGATTCAGGATATCTGCTGCGCCGTTCAGTCTGAAGTCAAGAAAGCCGTTGAAACAATGACAGGACTCCGTGTTGTGGAAGTGAATGTTTTTGTTCAGAACGTCACTTTCGAGAACGAGGAAAAATCCGAAAAGAAAAAGAACGAAAAAAAGACCGAGCCGGAGTCTCGCGTAAAGTAAGCGTAAAAGCAGGGGGAGGTTCGTTATGAGGGATAGTCATAAACGGTTCGTTTGGTACGTTATTTTTCCGATTGTTCTCACCTTTCTTTTTATCCTGTTAGCCGTTGTCACCTGTCCGTTCGTTGACAGCAGTGCCATTGTTGACCGTGTTTGTAACGGTTCGGCGGTAATCTCAACCGTGGTATGCCTTGTTGCACTGGGTCTTGCCGCTTCATGCTTCTTCTCCGTGGTCAAATTCATAAAGCTTATGAGTTCGGACTTCGAAGATGATGAATCAAGCTGGTTGAATGTATCGAATTTTAACGATTCGGTTTCAAACGTTACCGTAAAACCTTCCGTTATAGATAAAATCGCAGAACATATTACTCAGAATGTAGAAGGAGTAAAAAAGGTCTGCGGCGTTTCAACTGTTGAATATGACAGAGGAATACGTATAGAGCTGAAACTGCGCATTAAAGAAAATGCGGGTGTCGAAAAGCTCTGCCGTATAATTCAGAATAAACTGACGGCGGAGATTCCCAATGTTATCGGTATAAAAGTTGAAAGCGTCTGTATTCAGATTGTCGGAATAGCTTTTTCCGGCGATAATGATACGGAACAAAAAAGTAGGGTGAAATAATGAATTTATCAAGCATTCTTTCTTTTTGCAAAGAGCATAAATATGCAATTCTATATGGCTTGCTGGGCTTGGTTGCCGCTTTGCTTATGCTTATAATAGGGTTTTTTAAAACTCTGTTGATTTATGCTATGCTTTTTATCGGAATTTTGCTTGGTTACTCCATAGACAAGGTCGGTGCTAAAAGCACATGGGCCATGGTAAAACGCATATTCACCGACATAAAAAATAAATTTTAGTTTTTGCTGAGGTAAAATGAGTAGAAAAACCGCACGAGAGGTTGCAATGATGCAAACCTACGAGAAATTATTCGGTTGCGACGATACTTATCAGGATGTACTCGAAAAGTCGGGTATTGCGGAAGAACCGTCGGAGGCAGATGTTAATTATGCCACATATATTGTTGAGGGTGTACACGATAACATTGAAGTCATCGATGAGCAAATAAGTATTCGTCTCAAAAATTGGACGATTGACAGAATTTCCAAAGTAGATTTGTCAATTCTTCGCAACGCCGTTTTTGAAATTTTATTTGATAAAAATATGAATGACTCTATATCGATTAGTGAAGCTTTGAATTTGGCAAGAAAGTACAGCGACGAAAAGTCTTATAGATTTATCAACGGTGTTCTCGGTGCTGTTTCCCGTAATAAGTCGATAAACAAAGATGAATGACGAGCTTTTCATAGGTGTTGATACAAGTTGTTACACAACATCGGTCTCCTGCGTAAATGCAAGCGGCTCTGTAATTGCAGATAATCGGTGCGTTTTGTCAGTTAAAAAAGGTATGAACGGCTTGAGACAAAACGATGCCGTCTTTCAACACGTAAGAAATTTATCGGAAATTTCAGATAAAACGTTGAGAGATATTGATACTTCGAAGATAAAAGCCGTGGGGGTGAGCGAATGTCCCGGTGGCAGAGTTGACAGCTATATGCCCGTTTTCCTTGCTGGAAAAACCGTCGCAAATTCAATAGCAGCTTCACTTCATGTCCCTGTGTTCTATTTTACTCACCAGCAAGGACATATGCGTGCAGCTCTTAAAGGTAACGAGCAGCTTGCCAACGAAGATTTCTTTGCGTTTCATTTAAGCGGCGGTACAACCGAGTTGCTTAAAGTCGATGCCTCGTTTAACATGACCAAAATCGGTGGGTCGTCGGATATTAATGCAGGACAACTCGTTGACCGTGTCGGTGTGAAGATGGGATTGTCGTTCCCAACGGGAAAGTTTCTTGAAGAGTTGGCTTCAAAAGTCGAAAACGAAAACTCAGCTTATAAACTTCCGTCAAGCGTCAGGCAACTGACATGCTCTTTTTCGGGCGTGGAAACAAAAGCAAGGTCAATGCTCGATTCGGGTGCGCCGCATGAACAGATTGCGATGGCAATATATGACTGCATTTCAAGAACTCTATCCAAAATGATTCTTTATGCCATGACTGAATACGGTGAGAATAGGTTCTTGTTTGCAGGGGGTGTATCGTCAAGTTCGATTCTAAGAAAAAAACTTGAGATAAAGCTTTCGTCATCCGACGCTCGGCTTTGGTTTTCCGATCCGAAACTGGCAAGCGATAACGCAGTTGGTGTCGCTTTGCTTGCCAAAGACTCTTTTTTTAATAAATAATTTGTTTTTTCAAGGTTACTTTATCGCACTTCGGATGCGCTGAATTATACGACTTCTTCAACCGGTCGCTTAAAACGCAAAGATAAAGTATACCTTGAATTTTTTGTTATAAGGCGGTATAATACAATCGAAACCATGAAATTGATTCTGACTTGAAAGGATTTATATATGTCTGTTGTTATTGATGGAAAATCGATAGCCGCACAGCTTCGTACACAGTGCGAACTTAGGTGCAGAAAACTTGTTGAAGCCGGTGTTACTCCGAGACTCGATGTCATTATAGTCGGTAATGACCCTGCTTCGCATCAGTATGTTAACAGTCGTGCTTCCGATTGCAAAGCGGTAGGAATGGCAAGCTGCGTTCATACCTTGCCGGAAGAAACGACTCAATCCGAGCTTATAGCTCTTATCGAAAAACTGAATAATGATTCCGATGTGCATGGGATTTTACTTCAAATGCCTTTGCCGAAACATATGAACGGTGATGAAGTTATTGCTCATATCTCCGAACAAAAGGATGTTGACGGCTTCCACCCGATGAATGTCGGTTCGTTGCTTTCGGGAAAACCCGCCTTTGCTCCCTGTACTCCGAGCAGTATAATGCAGCTCATCAAAAGTACGGGTGTGAATATCGCAGGCAAAAATGCAGTCGTTATCGGAAGAAGCAATGTTGTCGGTCGTCCCGTTGCCATGATGCTCCTTAAAGAAAATGCAACAGTGACTATATGTCATTCAAAAACTTCAAACCTTAAAGAGCATACCCTTAATGCCGATATACTTGTTGCCGCTGTCGGTGTACCGGGTCTTGTAACCGGTGATATGATAAAACCCGGTGCCGTTGTAATTGATGCCGGCATTAACCGTGTAAACGGTAAAACAGTCGGTGACGTGGATTTCGAATCCGCAAAGGATGTTGCAGGCTTCATTTCGCCCGTCCCCGGTGGAGTAGGTCCTGTTACAAGAACAATTCTTGTGATGAATACTCTTGATGCTTGCGAGAAATTAAATGTCGGGATTTGATGTAACATTTACCGTTGCCAAGCTTAACGAATACATCAATACCATCCTTAATAATGATGTGAGATTGAGAAGCGTCCGTGTCAGCGGAGAAATTTCTTCATTGAAATTCCACTCCGCATCGGGTCACCTTTACTTCACACTAAAGGATGAAAGCTCAAGTATTCGTTGTGTGATGTTTAAAAGTAAATGTTCGCTGCTAAGGTTCATACCCCGGGACGGACTGAAAGTCATTGTCAGAGGTAAACCGGAAATCTATGCGCCTACAGGTCAATTCTCACTTAATGTCACTTCAATGCAGGAGTCGGGTGAGGGAGAATTGTATCTGCGTTTTCTTGAAACGAAGGATAAATTATCCGCCGAAGGACTCTTTGAACAAAAACGCAAGCTGCCGTTTTTACCAAGATGTGTCGGCATAGTCACAAGTGACTCGGGTGCGGCTTATCGTGATATATGTAACGTAATCCGAAGACGGTTCCCGAACATGAACATACTGCTGTCGCCTGCGATTGTTCAGGGGAAAGATGCGCCTGAATCACTTGTCAACGCATTGAACCTGCTTATAAATGACGGTCGTTCGGATGTTATAATTATCGGCAGAGGCGGTGGGTCTTATGACGAACTTTCCTGCTTTAATGATGAAACTCTGGCTCGGGCAATTTTCGCAAGTCCGATACCCACGATAAGTGCCGTAGGTCATGAAGTGGATTTTACGATTGCGGATTTCGTTGCTGATTACAGAGCTTCAACTCCGTCGGTTGCCGCAGAGATTTGTGTTCCCGTTGAAACCGATCTTTTGAATACACTTCAGAAAAAAGCGGAGATGCTGGAACTGCTAATGCTTCGTAATCTAAATGAAGAAAAATCCAAAATTCGAAATTTGAGTAATGAAATCGAACTGAATAACCCGAAAGTTATCCTCGAAAAACAACGCCAAAGGCTTTTGGATGTTTCTTCAAAACTCGAACAGTCGATTGCCGACATTATGAATAGATATACTTCAGAGCTTAATGCAAGGTCGATTAGCCTTGATGCTCTGAACCCCAACGCAATTTTAAAACGGGGATATGCATTCGTCGAAAATCCGAAAGGTAGTTTCGTGAATTCAATTGCTGCGGTCAACTCAGGCGATTCATTGATTATTACGCTTGCGGACGGACAAATTTATGCTTCCGTCGAAAAAACAGTCAACACTCACAATTAGTCGAAAGGTCTGTTTATGGATACGAATTTTGATTATGAGCAAACTATCAAACAACTTGATAACATTATCGAAACTTTTAATGACGGTAATGTTTCGTTGGAAGAATCGGTAAAGCTCTACGAAGAAGCTTGCAAATTGATTAAGAAAAGTAAAGAAATATTGAATAATTACGAAAAGAGAATATATGAGGTGAAAAATGAACAGTTATGATGAAAGATCTTTTAATGAAAAGACTAAAAGATATAGAAACATTGTAAATGATACGCTTACTACCGCTATGATGCGTCCCGATATTCCTGCGAAGTTAAGCGAAGCAATGAATTACACGTTGTTTGCAGGAGGCAAGCGCTTCCGCTCATGCTTGACTTTGGGCGTTTGCGATATGCTGGCGGGAAATCGCAAGATGGCGATAAAGCTTGCTTGCGGTATAGAAATGATACATTCCTATTCATTGATACACGATGATTTACCGTGCATGGATGATGACGACCTTCGTAGGGGAAAACCTGCAAGCCATAAGGTATTCGGCGAGGCACAGGCACTTTTGGCAGGCGATGCTCTGCTGACCTATGCATTTCAATATATGGTTGAATCGGGACTGTCCTTTAATGATCCCGGTTACTATCGTGCCGTTGCGGAAATAGCTAAACGTTCGGGTCCTTGTGGTATGGTAGCAGGACAAAGCCTTGATCTCATAAGCGAAGAAAACGGAACAAAGGACGAAAGAGAACTTTACTATATTCACAGCCATAAGACAGCCGATTTATTGGTTGCCAGCATACTGGCGGGTGCTTATTGCAGCAATATTACAGAAACCCAATTGAAGTCTTTACAGGACTTCGGTGAAAAAGTCGGACTTCTTTTCCAAATTACCGACGATATACTCGATGCCGAAGGTGACAGCGAACAGCTCGGTAAAGCCGTGAATAAAGATTACGACAAATTAACATATGTCACCCTTTACGGTCTTGAAAGAGCTAAAGATAGGGCTGATACCATAGCCGCCGAGGCAGAGGGCATTTTGTTCACCAATTTCGGTGATAATTGTAAGTTCCTCTATGATACTGTTGGCTTTATTTTGAATCGAAGGAGCTGACCATGACTGTAAATACCGAAACTCGGTTGCTGAATAAGGTGAATAGCCCAAGTGATTTAAAGACTCTTGATATCGAACAGCTTAATTCGCTCGCAAACGAAATTCGGGAATATCTTCTCTCTGTTATTTCTAAAACAGGCGGTCACCTTTCCGCAAATCTCGGTGTGGTGGAGCTTACACTGGCATTGCATTGTTGCTTCGATTTTTCAAGGGACAGGCTTATCTTTGATGTCGGGCATCAGTGCTACACCCATAAACTCTTAACGCCGAGAGATGCACCTTTTGAGTCATTAAGACAGCATGAAGGTATATCGGGGTTTCCCAAAACAGGCGAAAGTATTTATGATGCCTTCAATGTGGGTCATTCGAGTACGTCCATCTCCGCTGCGATAGGCATGGCACGTGCTAACAAAATCCTCGGGAATCAGGATGTGAATGTTGTTGCTTTGATCGGAGACGGCGCACTGACCGGAGGTATTGCTTACGAAGCGTTGAATGATGCAGGTGCCGACAGCCTTCCTCTGATTGTTATTCTAAATGATAATAATATGTCGATAGGCGGAAGCGTGGGCGGAGTCAGTTCCCATTTGACGCATATTCGCACGAGTAAAGGCTATAAGAGTTTTAAAAAGCATTTATCGGCAAGATTAAAGAAAATACCTTTCATCGGTAACGCTCTCAGCGATGCACTTGAAAGATTGAAAAACAGAATAAAATTCTTTTTGCTGCCGAATGTCATGTTCGAGGAATTGGGTTTTACCTATATGGGTCCTGCAAACGGGCACGATATAGACGAACTTATCGACATGATTGAACATGCAAAGAACATAAAGGACAAGCCCATATTGCTCCATGTTATAACCAAAAAGGGAAAGGGCTATTCCCCGGCTGAGGCTAATCCCGAAAAATTTCACGGAGTCGGTAAGTTCAATGTTGAATCCGGTGAAATTAAATCATCAAATAATAATTCAAAAGTGTTCTCGTCAGAACTCTGCGCTTTGGCTGAATCGAATGGTAAAATCGTTGCCATTACCGCTGCGATGACAGAGGGAACAGGTCTGACACAGTTTAAAGAAAAGTTCCCCGATAGGTTCTTTGATGTAGGCATTGCGGAACAGCATGCCGTAACCATGGCAGCAGGCATGGCAGCAGCAGGAGCAAAACCTGTATTCGTTGTTTATTCCACGTTCCTGCAAAGAGGTTACGATCAATTATTGCATGACATATGCCTCCAAAATCTTCCGGTTGTTTTTGGAATTGACAGAGCGGGTTTGGTAGGTGCCGACGGCGAAACGCATCAAGGCGTGTATGACATTGCATATTTCAATACATTGCCGAGAGGAATAAAACTATTTTCACCGTCATCGGTTGAGGAACTGAGAGCGATGCTCGATTATGCCGTAACTTTAGACTGCCCGACAGCAATACGCTATAATCGAGGACTTCTTTCTTCACGTCTGCTTAATACCCAAGTACCGCTTGACAAATGGGAATTGTTAACGGACGGTATCAAGCCGTTGACTATTGTCGCAACAGGTAGGCTTGTCGCAAGACTTGAAGATATTGTACGAGAAAATGAAGAGCTTTTCGCCAATAAAGTCGGATTGGTAAATGCCAGACTTCTCTGCCCGATAGATTCACAACTTATAGATGGAATCGAATTTGCAAAGATAATAATAACGGTGGAAGACGGCTGTAAAGATGTAGGTTTCGGAACTCAGGTGGCTGAGATTTTGTCGTCGAGAAATAATTCCCCGAAGGTTATAAGACTCGGTGTTCCGCAAATCCCCGTGGAGGCTGCCTCCATTGACGAACAGGATGATTTCTGCGGTTTGTCGAAGGATAAACTGACTGAAACCATTAAAAATTATCTTAAAGAAATTGATTAACATAAATATAAATTAAGGGGGTTAAGACTTGCAAAGGATAGATTGCGCAATGGTGGAACTCGGATTAACTCAAAGCCGTGAACGAGCTAAAGCTTTAATAAAAAACGGAGTTGTTTTTGTTGACGGCGTTGAAGTAAAAAAACCGAGCGAGCAATATCTTGTAGGTCAAGACATCCAAATTAAAAATGACTCGCTGCCGTTTGTAAGTAGGGGCGGATTAAAACTCTTAAAGAGTATTCAAAATTACAACATATGTTTGAACGGGAAGGTTTGTGCCGATATCGGAGCATCAACAGGAGGATTTACCGATTGTATGCTTCAAAACGGTGCATCAATGGTTTATGCGATTGATGTCGGCACTTCGCAGCTTGACGAAAAACTTAGGAACGATATAAGGGTTATTTCGTTGGAACAACATAATGCCCGAACTATGGATGGCAGTTGGTTTGAACATCGCCTTGATTTTGCATCCGTCGATGTATCCTTTATTTCCGTTAAGCTTATTATTCCGAACCTCATTCAATGCTTGGCAGAAGACGGCGAGATTGTTGTTCTGGTAAAGCCTCAGTTTGAGGCAGGTAAAGCCAATGTCGGTAAAAACGGTGTGGTAAGAAATAAATCCGCACATATCGATGTACTTGAACAGGTTGTCACTTTTGCCATTGAGAACGGGCTAAAAATAAAAGGAATAGACTATTCACCCATAACCGGACCGAAGGGAAATATCGAATTTTTGATGTACGCTTCTCTTTCGGACGGAGAAAGGGATATGAATAATCTTTCTAAATTGATAAATACAACTGTGCTTTCGGCTCATAAGAGCCTAAGTTGAGGAGGTGAGCTTAATTATGAGGGAAAAACTGTATTATTATGTTAACACTTCAAAGCCGAATGCTTCGGATGACCTTTCCAAAGCATATGCATTGGGTACCGAAGCGGGATTCGATTGTAAAGTATTCGATTCGGCAGAAGAACTTTGTACGGCGCAGAAGGATTCTGCTCCGAAGTGTATTGTTACCATAGGTGGGGACGGAACAATTCTCCGTGCCGTTTCATGTTCGCTTAATTCGGAGTCGGATTTGCGTATTCCCATATTAAGCATCGATAGGGGACGAGTAGGCTTCCTCAATGAGGTTTCATTGAACAACTTCAAAGAAGCACTGGAAAAACTGAAATGCGGAGATTATTATATCGAAACATTTTTCGCACTTCATTGTGTCCCCCCGTCGGGTCAAGGCTTTACATGCTTGAACGATTTTATAATTTCAAAAAAATCCGCATCGTCTGCAGTACATCTACAAGTCTATATAGACGGTATACCATCCGGTTTGATTCGTGGTGACGGAATTATTATCAGTTCGTCACTGGGCTCAACCGGATATTCATTGTCAGCAGGCGGTCCTGTTGTTGCTCCGGGTTTAAACGTAATGATCATAACACCGATATGTCCTCACTCGTTGACATCTCGCCCGATTATTGCTCCGTTCGATTCTAAAATCAGCATAAAGACAATGAGTGAGTGTATTCTCAGCGGTGACAGCTCTCAGATCTGCTGCTTGCAGCCCGATTCGCTTGTGGAAGTTTCAGGTTCCGATAAAACCGTTTCCTTTATCAGATTTCAAAAGCGTAATATCTTTTCGTTAATAAACGAAAAATTACGTTGATGTTTACAGTGAGGTGTACTTATGCTTGAAAAACTTGTAATCAGCAATATAGCACTCATTTCTCGTCTTGACGTGGACTTGGGAAACGGCTTGATTGTTTTAACCGGTGAAACAGGCGCAGGTAAGTCTATCATTATTGACAGCGTTAATCTCGTTCTCGGAGAAAGGGCAAACCGTGACCTTATTGCCGTCAATAAACCTAAGGCGAAGGTTGAAGCATTCTTTTCAATAGATGATAATGATTCCGTAAAGGCAATACTCGATGAAATGCAATTCGAATACGATGACGAGGTTGTATTAATGAGAGAAATTACAACCGCCGGTAAAAGTTTGTGCAGGGTAAACGGTGAAGTCGTTTCGCTTGCTTCTCTTAAACGCATTGCGGATACATTGGTCGATGTTCACGGTCAACATGCTCATCAAAGCTTGCTTGATCCCAAAAAACATATGCCGATGATTGACGAATTTGGTGGGGATGAAGTAAAATTCCTCCTTGAAAAATTACAGTCAATTTATAAAAAGAGGGCTGAAATAGAAAGAAAGTTAAACTCGAATTTCGTTTCACCGCAGGAAAGAGAACGAAGGATTGATGTTCTTTCATATCAAATCAACGAAATAGATAAGGCTGATTTGCATATGGGAGAGGAGGAGGAGATTACTGCGGAATTGTCCGTTTTAAGCAATGCCGAACGGATAAAGGAAGCTTTACTGATGTCCTCCCAATTGCTTTCGGGAGAACGGAGCGCAGTAGATATAGTCAATTCCGCTTCCGCTGTCCTATCGAAAATATCCGACTTTTCTTCGGCTTACTCCGAAATCTATGAACGATTGCAAACACTGTATTATGAATTACAGGATGCTTCGCTTCAGCTGAACGACATGAACGAAAGTTTTGAGTTTTCCGCAGAAAGATTGAACGAACTTGAAACGAGACTCGATTTTATTAACTCATTAAAGAGAAAATACGGCGGCAGTGTAGAGATGATTCTTCAATTTAAATCCGATTGTGAAAACGAATTGGATCAGCTGATCGGCTCCGAGCAAAACAGGAAAGAATTATCGACAGAATTGGAAAAACTCGATAAGGAGTATTGGTCTGTTTCAAACCTTATTTCCGATCTTAGGGAGAAATATGCGCACCTGCTTTGTGAAAGTGTTACGCAACAGCTTCATGAATTGAGTATGGTAAATGCCGAGTTTGGTTTTGTGAACGAAAAGACTTCGGATAAACCACATTTTAACGGTAACGACAATATTGAGTTTTTGTTTTCGGCTAATGTCGGTGAACCGATGCGCTCATTGGCAAAGATTGCTTCCGGCGGTGAAATTTCAAGAATTATGCTTGCAATTAAGACCGTTTGCGCCGCTCAGGATTCGATACCTACGTTGATTTTTGACGAAATCGATTCGGGTATCAGCGGAATTACTGCTACCAAGGTTGGCGAAAAGATGAATAAAATCGCAAAATCTCATCAGGTTTTGTGCATAACGCATTTGGCACAAATTGCCGCTTTCGCCGACGCACATATGCTCGTTGAAAAATCTACAAGCGACGGTGAAACTCATTCATCACTCAGATTACTTAATGACGATGAACGTACGGTAGAACTTGCACGCATAATAGGATCTGCCGATGCGGATGAATCCGCAGTCAATTTTGCCAAAAACCTGATTGCCGCTTCACGAAAATTTAAATAATGTAAACATAAGTATAAATGCTTTTGCATCGGTTAAAGATAAGCTCTATAACTTTTATCGGAGAAATTGATGCAGAAGCATTTTCATTTTAAAAATTCAAAAAGAATAATCGGTATCATACTCGCCGTAGGGGTTCTTATCTTCAACTTTACTCCGAGTATGAAAAGCATCAGGGCACTTCCAAACGCTATATATATTGAAGATGAATCGGAACTTGCCGATTTCATAACCGCCGATACGACGATTTCATTTGAAACTTCGCAACTTGCTTCATCAACTTCGGATGAACTGCTTAGCGAAAAATACTTGGAAATAAAGCTATTCGGATTTTTACCTCTAAAAAAAGTTCCCGTCTATGTGACTGAGAGAAAATACGTTAAACCGGCAGGTGACGCCATAGGTATTTCGATACATACCCACGGTGTTCTTGTCGTCGGAAACGGTACGCTTGTTGATGTCAACGGAAGAAAATGCAAACCTTCCGAACAGGCGGGGATTAAAAGCGGCGACATAATCATTTCAGTCAACGGTGTTGATGTTAACTCATCAGCAGAAATGCAGGAAACGATAAATAACAGCCATGGACAGGTTGAACTGACTGTCGAACGTGATTCAAAAAGATTCGTTATTAAGGTCACTCCCATTGTTGCAGATGACGGTCAGCTTAAAATCGGAACATGGATTCGTGACAGCACGGTCGGTATAGGTACATTGTCCTTTATAAATGAAGATGAAAATTCATGTGCTGCCTTGGGTCACGCCATCATGGACTCGGATACGAACACGATTATCAAGGTCGGTTACGGCGAAATGCGACGTGCAACTATTGTAGGTGTAAAGAAAGGTCTGTCGGGTTATCCGGGTGAACTCTTGGGTAGCTTTACATCGTCATCTGAACTTATCGGAAGTATTGAGCTCAACGGTGAATTCGGAATTTACGGCAAAGTGAACTCCGAAAATAATTTCTATGAATCAAATGAGCTTATGCCGGTTGCTTTTCCCGATGAGGTTGAAAAATGTGATGCAATAGTCCTTTCTACCATAGACGACAATGGAGTTGAAGCTTATACATGCAAGATAGTTAAATTGACAAATCAGACCGAGCCTACTTCAAAAGGTATGGTTATTGAAATAACCGATGATAGACTTTTGGAAAAAACAGGCGGCATTGTGCAAGGTATGTCAGGCAGCCCCATAATCCAAAACGGAATGTTGATTGGAGTAATTACCCACGTTTTTATAAATGATCCGTGTAAGGGATATGCAATTTATGCTTATTGGATGCAGGAACCGTAAATTCTGCCGGTCCCATAAAGGAGACCGGCAGTTCAACTTAATTAAATAAATTTGGAAATGTAATTTGCAAGGTTTGAATACAAAACCATTTGAATATCACTATCCGATAAACCGATGGTTTTAAGTGCCTGTGCAAGATTAGGAAATTTGGAGCTGTCCTCAAGTCCGACAGGGCAACGGTTCATTCCGTCGAAGTCCGTACCGATGGCACAGCACTCGATTCCACCGATGTTAATTATATGCTCTATATGCCTTACAACATCATCAATGTTGCATTCTCGGTTTGATGTAAGCTGCTTATAATAAAAGTTTACACCGATAACACCGCCGCTGTCTGCAATTGCCTTTATATGTGCATCCTGAAGACAACGAGGATGATTATACAGCGACCTTGCATTGCTGTGTGAGGCAAAAACGGGTCTTGTTGACAGTTCAAGCACATCATCAATCCCTGCATCGTTCAAGTGCGCTAAGTCAATTGCCATGCCGAGATTGCACATTTCTTCAACAACTTCACGACCGAAGTCGCTCAATCCGCGTTTGCTTTTTTTGGTGGCGGGATAGGCTAAAGAATTAACTTCATTCCATGTGAGTGACATGGCTCTTACGCCGAGCTTATAGAGTATCCTCAAATTAGCAAGCGAATGCTCAATCGCTTCACCGCCCTCAATCGTCAATACGGTTGCTATCTTGTCGCCGTTCGGGTCAAAGTCCTTTGAAAAAGGAACTAATTCGGGTACGGTTTCAAGCATCTTATAATATGCATCTATCATACCCAAACATTGGCTTAATGGATTATTTTTTAATAAAACATCAATCCAACAGGCAAAAAATTGCAGTTTAACATTTCCTTCCTTCAATGAATCCAGCCTGATCGTCTGACTCATGGTAGGATGAGTGATGTCATATTTTCGATTGATTATTCCGTAAAGGAAATCACAATGTGCATCTGCACACGGAAACAGTTTTTCCATATAACCTCCGGCGGTATTCGATGATTTATGTTCTATTTGCAAATAATTCATTTGCAATTTCGTCGGTTTTGCTCATTATTTCGGGCACATTAAGCGTGTACCATATTCCGTCCATGTAAAGGATCCTACCCTGAACCATGGTCATACATACGTCCGAACCCGAACATGCGTAGATAACTGTGGAAATAGGGTCGTATAAAGGATGAAGTCGAGGTTTATTGACGTCCAGCATAATTAGATCGGCTTCAAATCCGACCTTGATTTGCCCCACCTCATGTTCCCTGCCTTGAGCGATAGCACCGTTTACGGTTGCAAGCTTTAACGCTTCATATGCATTTATTAACTCGGGATTTCTGTTAGTTCCTTTTGCAAGCAGGGATGCAAGCTTGATTTCTTCGAATAAGTCTAAGTTATTATTCGATGCACATCCGTCCGTTCCGAGTGAGACATTAACACCGTGAGCAATAAGCTCGGGAATATTCGCTATTCCGCTTCCGAGTTTAAGGTTTGAAACAGGGTTATGTGCAACGCTTCCACCCGATTTTGCAAGTATCTCCATATCCTTATCGGTTAGCCATACGCCGTGTGCAGCTAAAACCCTGTTTTCCAATACTCCGCTGTCATTTAATGCCTGTATGGGAGTAATACCATACCTAACTATACATTGCTCATGTTCTTCTTTGGTTTCGGAAACATGCACCTGTATTACCAGATTATGTTTTTTCGCAAGAGCTGCAACCCTTTTCCAGACTTCGGGATTGGATGTGTATTCACCGTGTATTGATGCGTCGGCACGAAGTCTGCCATTACCCTTGCCGTTATAATTGTCAATCAGCTCATACGTTTCCATAACGGCTCGGTCGTTTTCAAATGAAAAGTCACTGCCAAGTGCCGTAACACCGTTGCTCAGCGAAGCACGTATTCCGCTTGATAACACTATTTCAGCAGTATCAGGTTCATAAAAATACATATCGGAAAATGATGTGGTACCGCTTGCAAGCATTTCGGCAATTGAAAGCTTCACACCCGTAAGCACCGCTTCCTTTGTAAGACGTCCTTCAGCTGGGAATATTTTCTCAAACAACCATGTTTTTAAGTCATAGTCGTCGGCATACCCTTTCAGAATACTCATGGCGGCATGTGAGTGTGTGTTTATCAAACCCGGCATTATAATATTCCCGTGTGAATCAATGATGTCGGTCGCTTCCGCTACCTCGGGAACTTTGTCCGCAACAAATTCTATCTTGCCGCCCGATATACCAATACAACCCGAATTGATCACAGGATGAGCATCGTCCATAGTGATTATGCGTGCATTAGTTATCAATGTGTCAATCATTTTCCATTCTCCTGATAAATTCTATTACATAGCTTGAAAATCTCTTTCCGGCTGCCTTTCCGGCAGCTATGACCTCGTCACCGTCAAGAGGCTTGTCCGATACACCTGCTGCCATATTTGTTATGAGTGTAATTCCCAGAATCCTCATGCCGCAATGTCTTGCTACAATACATTCGGGGACGGTACTCATTCCGACCGCATCAGCTCCGAGTATTCGCATTGCTTTTATTTCAGTCGGTGTTTCGTATTGAGGTCCTGTGCAGTAAAAGTAAACACCTTCTTGCACTTTTTCGTTGTTTTCCAGTGCTATTTGGCGGAACAGCTTTCTATATTCATTGTCGAATACATTGCTCATATCGGGAAAGCGTACACCGAACTCATCGATGTTTTGCCCTATTAGCGGATTTACGCTGTTGAATTTGATAAAATCGCTTATAAGCATCAGTTCTCCGCATTTGAAGTTTTCGTTGATACCGCCTGCAGCATTCGTGACGATAAGCTTTTCAATTCCTATCAACTTTGCTATTCTTATGGGAAAAGTTACCTGTTCGGCTGTCCATCCTTCATAATAATGGAGTCTGCCTTGCATCAAAAGAACTTCTTTGCCGCCGAGAGTTCCGGCTATGAACCTTCCCTTGTGACCTATGGCGGTACTCTTTCCCATATTGGGTATTTCAGAGTAATCGATTATCGTCGGTGATTCAATGCCATCACCCAAATCACCCAACCCCGAACCGAGAATGATAAGTACCTTGGGCTCAATGCTGCCGAGTTTTGACTTTAATACCTCTGCGGATTTTTTATAGTCTTCAAATTTAAACATAGAATCTCCTATAAAAAGTCAAGTGGTTTTAACCAACTTGCTGTATTTTTTAATGTT
>CAYPXV010000018.1:0-21651 GCA_964414925.1 uncultured Clostridium sp.
AAAAAGCCATATTCTCATAGACTGTCATATGCGGATAAAGCGCATAGTTCTGGAATACCATGGCAATGTCCCTGTCTTTGGGTGCTATGTCATTTACCAACGTACCGTCGATATAGATTTCACCGTCTGAGATTTCTTCAAGACCTGCAATCATACGAAGTGTAGTAGATTTACCGCAGCCTGACGGTCCTACCAATACGATAAACTCCCTATCTTTTATTTTGATATTAAATTCCTGAACGGCGACGACACCTTCATCGGTAATTTGAAGATTATTCTTCTTTTCCTGTTCGGCTTTAAGATCGGTAATCTTTTCCTTTTTGCCGAATAATTTGCGAAAAAGACGCTTGAAAATGTTCTCTTTTTTATCCTTGTTTTCACCCGAAATATTCGGATAAACCTTTTTAACATTTTTTAATGTTACTTCTGCCATTGTTCTACCTCCACTGATTTAAACGTCCGTAAATTAAGGAAAGTCTGCGTATTTTCTTTGCTAAATCGCCATCAAGCTCCGCACTGAACATACGCCATTTCCAGTTTCCCGTTGATGTACCCGGGGTATTCATTCTGTTACCCTCGCCAAGACCGAGATAATCCTGCATCTGAGCTACAAACAGTTTCGCAACCGAACTCATTCCGGCTCTGATAAGACTGCACTCCAAGCCCTCAATTTGTTCTATTCCGACATATTCGGATGCAAAATTGATTTCATCAAGAGCAGCTTCGCTTTTCCATAACGAAAGCGGTGGATTATCATGCGTACCTGTATAGCAGATGCAATTCTCGCAATAATTATGGGGCAAATACGAACTCGGTTCGTTAGGATTAAAAGCAAACTGCAAGACACGCATGCCCGGCATTTTGGAATCGGCAAGGAGCTGTTCCACCTGAGGCGTCGGATAACCCAAATCCTCTGCGATGAAGTCGATATTCGGGAAAGCGGATTGAATCTTTCCGACAAGATCCATACCCGGACCCTTTACCCAGTGACCGTTCTTTGCGGTGGTTTCGCCCCACGGTACAGCCCAATAACTTTCAAATCCTCTGAAATGGTCGATTCTGATTACATCATAAAGGGTTGCGTAACCTGCTATTCTGTCGAGCCACCAACTGTAACCGTCTTTGCTCATTGCATCATAATCATAGAGCGGATTTCCCCAGAGCTGTCCGTTTTCACTGAAATAGTCGGGAGGAACACCCGCAACTTCTATCGGGATGTAATTCTCATCCAGTTGGAAGCAATGCGTATTCGCCCAAACATCCGATGAATCGAAAGCCACATAAATCGGTACATCTCCGATAAATCCGATATCTTTCGAATGAGCATATTCTTTTAATCGATTCCACTGTTTAAAGAACAGGAACTGGATGTAAATAAACAATTCAACATCATCTTTAAGCAGTTCACTGTACTTTTTTACCGATTCTTTCGTCCTTCGTTTAATTGATTCATCGCTCCATTCGCTCCACGGCTTCATGTCAAAGAAGCGTTTGAGTGCCATAAAGAGGGCATAATCGGGAAGCCATTTCCGATTGAGTTCAACAAACTTACAGATCTCGTCGTGGTCACGATTCCAACCGTTTTTCTTGGCAATTGCAAGGACATTGAAACGGTTCTCATATATCTTACTGTAATCGACGTTCCTCTTGTCATCACCCCAATCGATAGATTCCACATCGTGGGATGAAAGCAAACCGTCATCAATTAATAAATCAAAGTCAATATAATACGGATTACCGGCAAAGGTCGAGAAGCTCTGATACGGTGAATCACCGTAACTTGTGGGTCCAAGGGGCAAAAGCTGCCAATAGGCTTGACCCGCAGAACTCAAAAAATCAACAAAATCGTATGCGAATTTTCCGAAAGTACCTATGCCGTAATTGGAAGGCAAAGAAGAAATTGCCATCAAAATTGCAGCCGAGCGGTTCATAACATCAACCTTTCACTGCACCGGCAGCAACACCTTTAATTATATGCTTTTGGCATATCAAGTAAAATACTATTACAGGAAGTATTCCGAGGACAATCAGTGCCATTGATGCACCCAGGTCAACCGTACCATAGCTACCCTTGAGGTATTGAATATGGATGGGGATGGTAAGATAAAGCTGTCTATCCATAACCAGATACGGAAGGAGGAAGTCATTCCATATCCACATAATTTCAAGGATACCGACAGAAATCATTGTAGGTTTCATCATGGGAAAAACAACCTTGAAGAATGTTTTCACGGGACCGCATCCGTCTATTGCTGCGGCTTCCTCAATTTCGATAGGAATTGATTTAACAAAACCTACAAACATAAACACGGCAAGCCCTGCGCCGAATCCGAGATAGATAATCGGAATTGTCCACGGTGTATTAAGGTGAAGCGAATCGGCAGTTCTTGACAAGGTAAACATTACCATCTGAAAAGGAACGACCATTGAAAAAACACAGAGGTAATAGACGATTTTGCAGAAAGCACTCCCGACCCTGGCGATATACCAGGCAGCCATTGAAGTACATAAAATTATCAACGCCGATGAAACGACTGTGATAAACAGGCTGTAAAATGCAGACTTCAAGAAAGGATAGTTACCGAAAGTAACACCCTTTATGTAGTTATCAAGACCCATGAAAGATTCGCTGTTGGGAAAAGCAAATGTATCTGTGTTAACGGCACTGTTGCTTTTAAACGAGTTCATCAGCACAACAAATATAGGCAGCACGTAAATAACACAAATAATTGCAAGTGCGATAGAAAGAGTTGTTTTGGCACGTCTTTCTGCTTTTAAAGTCATTTGTCGATGTAATGTCATTGTTGTACCTCCTTCGAGCGAGTAGCACGGAGCTGTAAAAGACCGATGATAACGACAAGGATAAAGAACATGACCGCTTTGGCCTGACCCACACCTCGGTTTGTAACATTGGAATAGAAAGAGTTATAGATATTCAATGCAAGCATTTCCGTAGTTTTGACAACAGTTCCGTCGGCAAGAGTTTCAAACGGTCTTCCTTCTGTAAGCGAGAAGTTCTGATCGAATAATTTAAATGAATTTGTGAGCGTCAAGAACGTACATATGGTAATCGACGGCATTATATTTGGTATGGTGATACGGGTCAAGGTTTGCCATTTCGACGCACCGTCTATTTTTGCAGCCTCAAGCATATCCTCGGGCACAGCCTGGAGACCTGCGATATAGATAATCATCATGTATCCGATCTGCTGCCAACACATCAATATAATCAAGCCCCAAAACCCGTAAGAAGCTTTCAGTAGAATATTAGTACCGTATGCAATAAGAATTCCGTCAAAAATCGTTTTCCAGATAAACGCAAGGACGATACCGCCGATCAAATTCGGCATGAAAAAGACGGTTCTGAAAATATTAGTCCCTTTAATATTTTGAGTTAAAGCGTAAGCGGCTGCAAAAGCAAGAACATTTATTGCAACCAATGACACAACAGCAAACAAAGCGGTGTACCAGAACGAATGCAAGAACGATGCATCGGAGAGGGCTTTAACATAGTTATCAAAACCGACCCATTCCCAAACACTTGTTATTTTAAATTTGCAGAATGAAAGAAACAAGCCTTGTGCAAACGGCCAAAGGAAGCCGATACAAAAGGCAGCAAAAGTCGGTAGCAAAAAAAGTCCCATCCAACGTTGAATTGGGCGGCGTATAAGTTTAGAGCCGTGTGAACCGTCATTCGGCTTACGAGAGAAAATACTCATTTCGGAAAGACCTCCTATTCGGACTTTACTTTAAGGAATTTTTTAACATTCAGGCAAAACATTCCTTAAAATAAAACGTGGGGTCGAGCGAAAAGCTCGCCCCCACAGATATTAATCAGCCTTCATTTTCGGCTTGGTACTGAGCAGCCCAGCCGTTTACAAATGAATCAACAACAGCAGTCCAGTCGCCTGTACCGGATACGTACTTGGAGAGGGAGTCAACAACACCTGCGCGCCAATCTTCAACGGCGGGAGTATAATTGAATGCCCAAGTTACGACGTACTTGCCTTCTGCGATATATTTATTTGCATCTGCAAAGAATACGTTATCGGGTTCCTTAGCCTTTTTGAAGGGGCAGGGACCGAACTGTTCAGCCATAAGAGTTGTACCTTCATCGGAAGTAACGACCCACTCCATGAAATCGAGGGTAGCATCGATGTCTTCCTGAGGAACGGTCTTGTTAACGCTCCAGCAGTTTTCTGTACCGCAGCAAAGTGCAGCATTTTCTTCACCTTCAACACCGCAGTAGATGGGGATCATGGTGAGTTCTTCGGGAGCGAGACCGAAATCCTCAACGAGGCTTGTATATTCCCATGTGCCGTTCTGATAGAAAACAGCCTCACGGTTACCGAACTGCGCCTTGGACTCATCGCCGGTGGAGGTCAAAAGTGCTGCGCCGGTGGTAGCGGAATCGGTTGTATAAAGATCCCAGATATTTTTGTAATTATCGAGATATTTATCGTTAATAGTAGCGGGCTGAGCTTCTACGCCATCATCACGGAACTGATAGAACAGCGGCATATTTGCAAGGTGACCGGAGAAACGCCATGAGGACGAACCGTCAAGACCTGCTGCGGAGAAAGCATCGAAACCGAGTTCGGAAGCACGAGCATGGATATCGTCTGCGATAGTTTTAAGTGAAGCGAAGTCGGTTATATCGGTTACTTCGTAACCTGCCTGCTTGAGGAGGGTCTTGTTAACTATGATACCGAAAGCTTCATAGCAATAACCTGCTGCAAGCAGTTCGCCGTTTTCACCATAGAGGTTGAAATCGTCGGTGGTCATCTGCTTATAGAAATCCGTATCGGACAAGTCATAGCAGAATTCGCCCCATGTTTTGAGTGCGCCGGCATTACCGCACTGGAAGAGAGTGGGAGGATTTTCCTTATCCATCTCGGCGGTGAGCACGTCATTGTAAGTTCCTGATGCTGCGGTAACAACTTTTACCTCAACACCGGTCAGTTCATAGTACTTAGCAGCAAGATCCTGCCAAGCTTGGTCAGCTTCGGGCTTGAAGTTCAGGAAATAAACACTTCCCTCACCCTTTTTGGCGCAGCCGGTAAGGCCTACAACCATTGAGAGAGAAAGGGCTATTGCCAGAACAAGAGCAAGATACCTTTTCATTGTGATAACTCCTTTGTTATTATTTATCTTCACGCTTTACGCGAGAGAATCAAGATAATTTCATTCAACACATTCTGCCACGGATTCACCGCAACAGACTGTTGTTTCCAGTGTCAAATGTCGCTGCATCCCTCCTGCTATAAGCTCAAGCAGGATTTCCACACTTTCTACGCCCATTTTCTGTACGGGCTGACAAAGAGTTGTGAGCTTAGGTTGAACAAACTGCGAAAAAGCAATCCCATCTATCGATATAATCGAACATTCGTTCGGGATAATTATTTTCTTCTCGTGCAGGGCACGCATTGCCCCTATCGCAAGTTCGTCCGAAATAGCAAACAAAGCCGTATTATCAAAAGAACTTTCCAATCTGTGCTTCATGGCATGGTATCCGTCCTGCATGCTGTATCCGTCCGCCGATATCACTTCGGAGTGCACTATGCCGAAATGAATCAAAGCATTCAAGTAGCCCGAGACTCTAAGTTGTGAAACCGATGAATCGCAATTGCCGGCAGCAAGAGCGGCGATTTTTCTATGTCCCTTTTTCACAAGGTATTCCACAGCTTTAGCTGCTTCCCTTTCGTCCACGATAGAAACCGATGAGTAGCTTTCTTCCTTGAGAGTTCCGAAAGCATTTGTAAATGTACAACAGACGAAAGGAACATTCAGCAGGGCAATTTCTTCATTCGAATAGTCGGAGCGACCGCCGAGAAAAATAATTCCGCACAGCCTTTTTTCTCTCTCCATCAATGCAGCGCATTTAACTTCGTCCGCATCCGTTTCGATATGGCGCATGACCATACTGTAGCCGCTTTGATCCAAGCGTTCTTCAATCGAACGAATGATATCCGTAAAGAATGTGTTTTGAAGTCCTCTGACTATCAAGCCTATCGCATCGTTTTTTGTTCTCACCAAATCACGCGCAGAATTATTCGGTACAAAGTTATATTTACGTATAACCTCCAATACCTTTTGGCGGCTTGCTTCGCTCACCAGCGGACTGTCATTTAAAACTCTTGAAACCGTGCTTATGCCAACTCCGCTGAGCTTTGCTATATCCCTTATAGTCATGCTACCTCCATGCGGCATGCAATATAAAATGAAAACGTTACCATTCCTCTTCGAAAATATCCTACCAGATTTTGCCAAACTTGTCAAGCTCTTTTTTTGCGTTTTCAACATCAAATCAATTGAATGAAATGCCGAAAGATGCTATAATCAGACGGTATGTTGCAAAAGAGAGGTTTATAGATATGGTTTCCGTTTTAACGATAACAGTAATCAGTTGTGTTGCCTTGATTGTACTTGTTCTTACAAAGCCGAGTATAAGTATAAAGGGACGAAGTTTCAACATATACTGGCTTGCACCGGTTGTCGGTTCGATTTTATTGATAATAGTCGGGGCATTGACACCCAAAGAACTGATAAAAGGATTAGCAGGGTCGGGTGAAATGAACCCGATAAAAATCCTCATACTGTTTTTATCCATGACAATAATGTCGGTATTCCTTGATAATGCGGGATTTTTTAAATTTTTGGCAGGAAAAGCCGTGTCCGGGAGCAAGAACGGACAAGTCGGATTATTTAACATTCTGTATCTGGTTGTATCCGTACTTACGATTTTCACCTCGAACGATATAATTATTTTAACGTTTACGCCCTTCATCTGTTACTTTGCATTTAATGCGGAGATCAACCCCATGCCCTATCTCATTGCCGAGTTTGTAGCGGCAAACACATGGAGCATGTCATTAATCATAGGCAATCCGACCAACATTTACCTTGCTTCATCATTCGGAGTTTCGTTTTTCAAGTATACAGAGATAATGATATTACCGACCATTGCCGCAGGAATTATTTCTTTTGTACTGTTAAGATTAATATTTAAAAAAGATTTAAAAAAGGAAATGACCTACTCCAAATCGGCATCTGTGATTGAAGATAAAGGGTTAGCCGTAATCGGACTTATTCATCTTGCACTGTGCATTATTCTTTTGAGTATCAGCTCATATGTAGGTCTTCCGATGTGGATTATATCACTTGGCTTCTGTGTAAGTCTGCTTCTGGTATCGCTTGTCTATCTGGCTGTCAGCGCAACAAAACCGAAAATTATCGTTGAAACGTTCAGGCGAACACCGCTGGATGTAATACCGTTTGTTATATCGATGTTTGCACTTATTCTTGCCTGCGATAAATACGGCATAAGCAGATTTTTAGCCGAGATGATCGATGTGGGAACAAATAAGAACGTATTTACGTTCGGACTTGCGTCGTTTACGGCATCGAACGTGATAAACAACATTCCGATGAGTGTTCTGTTTTCGTCAATCATACAGTCGGTTTGCGAATCGGGCAAAGTTGCTGCACTTTATTCATCGATAATCGGTTCAAACATCGGTGCATTTTTGACTCCTATCGGAGCATTGGCAGGAATAATGTGGATGAATTTGCTGGGACATCACGGAGTTAAATTGTCATTTTTCAAATTTATCAAGTATAACGCTTTAATAGCTATTTTATCGCTGTTATCGGCATTAACCGTGCTTTACGTTATACTGTAGTCATACGAAACGGGGTTGCCACTTGGCGGCAACCCCGTTCTTATGTTGAAAATTTATTTTAATTAATACATTCCTGCGCCGCCGCCCATGGGTGCTTCGGGTGCAGGGGGCTTAGGTATGTCACAAACGATGCTTTCGGTGGTCAAAATCATCGATGCAACGCTTGCGGCATTCTGCAAAGCACTTCTTGTGACCTTGGTAGGATCGATAATTCCCTTATCGACCATCATACCGTACTCATTCTTAGCTGCGTCATAGCCGTAGCCGGGTTTATTTTCGGCACGGACATTGGCAACGATAACGCTTCCCTCAAGACCGGCATTTACTGCAATCTGACGGAGAGGTTCTTCGAGTGCACGGACGATGATAGATATACCGGTTTTAAAGTCGCCATCGGAGTCCTTCTCCAAAGCCTTTATCTCATCGATAACATTTACGAGTGCGATTCCGCCGCCGGGGACAATGCCTTCTTCGACTGCGGCACGGGTTGCATTAAGCGCATCCTCAATGCGAAGCTTGATTTCCTTCATTTCGGTTTCGGTAGCGGCACCGACGGAAACGACAGCCACACCGCCTGCAAGCTTGGCAAGCCTTTCCTGAAGTTTCTCTTTATCGTATTCGGAAGTTGTTTCCTCAATGAGGTTACGGATATTCTTAACCCTTGCCTCTACAGCCTCCTGAGAGCCTGCACCTTCAACTATGGTTGTATTGTCCTTATTGACGGTGACCTGTCTTGCTTTACCGAGCTGTTCGATAGTTACATCTTTAAGCTCCATACCGAGGTCGGTTGAAATAACTTCACCGCCTGTCAAGATTGCTATATCCTGAAGCATTTCCTTACGTCTGTCGCCGAAGCCGGGAGCTTTAACTGCAACACAGGTGAATACGCCGCGGAGCTTATTGACTACCAAAGTAGCAAGAGCATCGCCTTCAACGTCATCGGAGATAATAAGCAGCTTTCTTCCCTGCTGAGCTATAGGTTCGAGAACGGGCAGAATCTCCTGAATGTTACTGATTTTCTTATCGGTGATAAGGATATAGGGATTATCGAGAACCGCTTCCATTTTATCCGTATCCGTAACCATATAAGCGGAGGAATAACCTCTGTCGAACTGCATACCTTCAACAACATTGAGTTCGGTCTTCATCGACTTTCCCTCTTCAATGGTTATAACGCCGTCATTACCGACTTTTTCCATAGCGTCCGCAATAAGTTCGCCGACCTTTTCATCCGACGCAGAAATAGCTGCAATCTGAGCAATTTCCTGTCTGCTTGAAATGGGCTTACTCATTGATTTGAGAGCTTCCACCGCTTCATTTACGGCAGCCTCTATGCCCTTGCGCAATACCATGGGGTTTGCGCCGGCAGCAACATTCTTCATTCCTTCGCGGACAATTGCCTGAGCGAGCAAAGTTGCGGTCGTTGTACCGTCACCGGCAACGTCATTTGTCTTTGAAGCAACTTCGCGAACAAGCTGTGCGCCCATGTTTTCGAACGGATCTTCGAGTTCGATTTCCTTTGCGATTGTAACGCCGTCATTTGTGATCAAGGGACCGCCGTACTGCTTTTCCAGAACTACGTTACATCCCTTGGGTCCGAGTGTAATTTTTACGGTATTTGCCAGAGTATCGAGTCCTCTTTCGAGAGCTCTGCGAGCTTCTTCTCCGTGTAAAAGCTGTTTTGCCATAAATCGTATCCTCCCTTTTATTCCACAACGGCAAGGATATCGCTCTGACGAACGATGATGTACTCATTGCCGTCAAGCTTTACTTCATTGCCTGCATATTTTGAATAGATGACTTTATCACCGACAGAAACATACATTGAAACTTCTTTTCCGTCAACAAGACCTCCGGGGCCGACTGCGATAACTTCTGCCATTTGCGGCTTTTCCTTTGCGTTACCGGTGAGAATCAATCCGCTTTTGGTTGTTTCTTCTACCTCAACGCTCTTTATAACGACTCTATCGGATAAGGGTCTGAGCTTCATAAAACTAACCTCCTGTTATTCCTGTATCGGACTTGGCATCATGTGTTCTTTCCGATATTTATAATATTACCCACTTTGCGTATTATACGCAACCAACTATTAATGTCAAGTGTGGTGTTTTAAATATATTTGTTTTTACTCTTGCATAATAGATACGCATGGCGTATAATACAGGAGAAAATTTTTAGAAAGGAGGTCTTGGTTGTGCGCAATCATAGAGTTAATGTTTATTTGAATATTGTGATGTGTGCAGCCATGGGTCTCGCTTAATTTAGTGTAGAGTTATATCCGGAGCTGTACCATTGGTATAGCTCTTTTATTGTGCAAAAAAATTTACGGAGGACAAACTCATGAAAGGAAAACAGAAGAAAAAAAGAACCAACTGGAAACTCGTCGGTGAATTTATGCGTGGGTCATACAAGCATTTTTTACTCGGCGCAATCGGCTTGCTTGTAGCCGTACTGACAAGTTATTTAATCCCGCAAATAACCGGTTTCACCATCGACTATGTATTGATAGAACATGCCGAGGTCGGCTATACCGGCGAAATGGTAGTTGCACCATGGCTTGAAAACATCATAAACAGTATCGGCGGCAGAGGATTTCTCGAAAGCCACCTGTACATAATGGGTATAGCATTGATATTGGTTACTGCGCTCAATGCTTATTCATCGTACATACGAACAGCACAAATCGCATACGGTTCGGAAATAATGAATTATAACATGAGAACAAAGTTGTATTCTCATTTGATAGCCATGCCGTACGATTATTTTAAACACGTATCAAGCGGAGATATTTTGCAGCGTTGTACATCCGACGTCGGAACCATAGGAAGGTTTGTACAGAACCAACTTTTGGGTATTATCCGTACCGTCGTAATGGTTGTTATCGCAATAATATTTATGCTCAACATGAATGTAAAGCTAACACTTTACTCCGTCGTTCTCATGCCTCTGATAATAGTGATAGCGTTCGTTTACTTTAAAAACGTAACCAAATACTTTACTCATGCCGATGAATCCGAAGGCAGGCTAAGTGCATGCATACAGGAAAATGTTTCCGGCATGAGGGTAGTTCGTGCATTCGGTCAGCAGAAAAACGAACTTGACAATTTTACCGAACATAACCTCGATTACAGCAAAAAAGCCATAAAACTCAATGATCATTTAAGCTTTTTCTGGGGTGGAACGGACATGCTCGGTTATATGCAAATTGCGATAAGCCTTTGTGCAGGCGTGGTAATGGCTGTCAACAAGCAGATTTCCATAGGCGAACTTACTATTTTCGCATCTTATACAAGTATGCTGGTATGGCCTGTGCGCCAGCTTGGGAGGATGCTTGCGGATCTCGGTAAAGCCGGTGTTTCACTCGGCAGACTTGAAGAAATACTCGTTGCACCCGTTGAAAGAGAACCGGGTCTTGCCTTAAAGCCCGAAATAGCAGGAAATGTTGAATTCCGTAACGTCAGCTTCGGTTATGAGGACGGACAAGAGGTATTGAAAGACGTATCGTTCACAGCAAAGAGAGGAGAAACCATTGCCATTTTGGGTTCTACCGGTTCGGGCAAATCAAGTCTTGTTCAGCTTATACAGAGGCTTTATAGTTGTACCGGCGGTGAAATATTGATTGACGGTACGAACATAAACGATATCGAGCAGCATCACTTGAGGAAGAATGTAGGTATTGTTATGCAGGAGCCGTTCCTTTATTCAAGGACTATAATGGAAAACATTCGAATAACCAATCCTTCCGCCGACGAACAAAGCGTTTACGACATGGCAAAAATAGCCGCTGTTCATGATGCCATAAACGAATTTGAGAACGGATATGATACCGTAGTCGGAGAAAGAGGCGTTACGCTTTCCGGTGGGCAGAAGCAAAGGGTAGCAATTGCAAGGATGTTGATGCAGCAAGCACCGATAATCGTACTTGACGATTCGATGAGTGCTGTTGACACTCAAACGGATGCAGCCATTCGAGATGCACTTCAGAAAGGCAAGCATGACTGCACTACCTTTATAATTTCTCATAGAATAACCACCTTATGTAAGGCGGATAAGATACTCGTTCTTGACAAAGGAAGACTGGTTCAAGAGGGTACACACGATGAGTTATTGAAGCAGGAGGGACTTTATAAAAGGGTTGCCGAAATTCAAAATTTACTCGAAGATGAATTTATAGCACAGGAGGTTAACGGTTAATGGAAGAACAAGCCAAAACTTCGGCATTAAAAGAAGAAGAATTTTCCAAACGCATAGACATGAATGTCTGGAAGAAGCTGTTTGTCTATGTAATGAAATACAAATGGATGCTCATATTTGTTGCTGCATCAATGATGATTGTTGCGTTAATCGACATCATTTATCCGCAGATAACCCGATATGCGATTGACAATATTATTTCCGGAAGTGATCCTAACAGGCTCTCCAAGTTACCCATGTTTGCACTGTTTTATCTCGGTGTAATTCTTGTCCAGGGTTCATTGGTAGTTGTCTTTTGCCTTGTTTCCGGAAAACTTGAAATGAAAGTAGCCTTTGATATACGTCAAGATGCCTTCAAACGTTTGCAGCAGCTCTCCTTTTCCTATTACGATAAAACCGCAGTAGGAAACATAATGACCCGTATGGTAAGCGATATACCGAGGCTAAGCGAAATGCTTGCATGGAGCTTTACCGATATTTTCTGGGCAGGTGCATTTGCGGTCGGCTGCCTTGCCACAATGTTGGTTATGAATTGGAAACTCGGTTTAATCGTACTTATCGTTGCTCCGCCGATTGCATTTGTGTGCGGTTATTTTCAGAAGCGAATTTTAAAGCAACAACGCATAGTAAAGAAGCAAAATTCGATTATAACCAGTGCATACAACGAAGGAATAATGGGTGCGATCACAACGAAAACCCTTGTACGTGAATCCGCAAACGATGAGGAATTCAAATACGAAGCCGGTAAGATGAAGCGTGCTTCCATTCGTTCGGCAGTACTTTCGGCAATGTTTACGCCGTTTGTTATGGTGCTTGCATCAATCGCCACAGCACTTGCACTTTACGCAGGCGGAAGCACGGTGGTTGCTCCCACAATTTTCGGAACAAGCATGACGATAGGTGTTTTATCAAGCTTTATAAGCTACACAACCAATATGTTTGACCCGATACAGCAATTGGCAGGAATTCTTGCCGAAATGCAAAGCGCACAGGCAAGTGCCGAACGAGTTATATCCCTTATCGAGACCGAAAGCGATATAACCGATAGGGACGATGTTATCGAAAAATACGGTGATTGCTTTGTCGCAAAGCGTGAAAACTGGGAAAGTATAAACGGTGACATTCAATTTGATAACGTATCATTTGCTTATAAAGAAGGCGAGCGAGTATTGTCGGATTTCAATCTTCATGTACGATGCGGTGAAAACATTGCACTTGTCGGCGAAACAGGTGCCGGCAAATCCACGATTGTAAATCTAATCTGTCGTTTTTATGAACCCACGGAGGGAAAAATATTGATTGACGGAACGGATTATCGTGAAAGAAGTCAACTCTGGTTACAGTCAAGGCTTGGATATGTGCTTCAGAATCCGCATTTATTCTCGGGAACCATACGAGATAACATACGTTACGGAAATCGAAATGCAAGCGACGAGGAAGTAAAGCGAGCTGCAATGATGGTACACGCAGATTCGTTCATAGAATCGCTGCCTAAGGGCTACGCCACCGAAGTCGGTGAAGGCGGTATAATGCTTTCCACAGGACAAAAGCAGCTTATCTCCTTTGCACGAGTTATCCTTGCCGACCCTAAAATATTCGTCTTGGACGAAGCAACCAGTTCCATTGATACGGAAACGGAGATGCTGATTCAGGATGCGATAAAGACCGTTCTGAAAGACCGCACAAGCTTTATCGTTGCTCACAGATTATCCACAATACGAAATGCCGACAGAATTTTGGTAATTCGCAACGGTAAAATAACGGAAATGGGTACACACAACGAATTGTTGAAGTTAAAAGGATACTATTACAATCTTTATACAACACAATTTTCCGAAGCGGGAACGGCAAAGCTTCTCAACGGCTGAGACTTTGGAGGGATGACATGAAAAATTTGCCTCAAGCATTCACACAGCGAATGAAAGACTTGCTTGGCGACGAATACATAAAATTCATTTCCGAATACGAAAATGAACCGATAAAAGGCTTGAGGGTCAACACCCTCAAGCTTTCTGCGTCTGATTTTGCACAGATATGCCCGTGGAAACTTACTCCGAGCAAAACTCTGGATGAAGGTTTTATTCTTGATGAAGCCGTTGAACATATAGGAACAACTCCCTATCACATTGCCGGTTTATTTTACATGCAAGAGCCGTCAGCCATGAGCGTTATAAAGCATGCCGATATAAAACCCGGTATGAAGGTATTGGATATGTGTGCTGCCCCGGGAGGAAAAAGCGGCGGAATCGCAGCAAGACTTAACGGCAGCGGATTTCTGATTTCAAATGAAATAGTAGCTTCCCGTGCAAAGCAATTACTTCAAAACCTGGAAAGGCTGGGAGTAACAAATGCCGTTGTTACAAATGCACATCCTGATGTGATTCCAAATGTATTGAAGGGGTATTTTGACAGGGTTATAGTGGATGCACCGTGTTCGGGGGAAGGAATGTTCCGAAAGGATCCCAATGCCGTATCCGAATGGTCGATTGAACATGTCCGTTCCTGTTCTTACAGACAATCCGCAATTCTCGAAAGTTCATCCAAGACGGTTGCGCCCGGCGGTAAGCTTATTTATTCGACCTGCACTTTTTCTCGTGAAGAAAATGAAGATGTCATCGAACGTTTCCTTTGCGGAAATCCCAACTTTACACTTGAATCGATGTCGAGGTATTATCCCCACACATGTTTGGGAGAAGGGCATTTTGTCGCTGTCCTTTTGTGTAAAGACAATGAGCAATCATATTCGTGTAACGAATTTAAGCCTGCCATCGGTAAAAACGAGAAACAGCTTGTTACCGAATTTTTTAAATCAACTTTTGATTCCGTTCCGAAAAACGGAAATTTCCATTCTCTTTCCGGAAAAATACTGTTTCTTCCCGACGGTCTTCCCGAAGAAATAAAAAGGTTCGGAGTTATTAATGCCGGAGTTAGTGTAGGGAATATAGCGAAATCCAATTTTAAGCCCGCACATTCGCTTTTTATGGCGGAGAACGAATGCAGTGATTTCAAAATCAGATGTAAAAACAGCATTAAGTTTGATACAAATTCCGAAGAACTGAAAACCTTCTTATCCGGAAACGTTATCGAAATTCCCGAATCGCTGTCGGGTTATGTATCGGTTCGGATTGGCGATTATCCCATCGGATTCGGTAAAGCAGTAAACGGGATACTCAAAAATCATCTGCCTAAGGGTCTTGTTTTACCGTTTTATCGATAAAAATTTTAAAAATTCGAGAATTACCGCTTGCATTTTTGCTTGTTCTATTATATAATCAAGTAACACAAGTGATGTCATTGACAATGACAGGAAACGGAGGAAAAAATGAATAACGGAAAATCGAGATTAATTCCTGCCCTATCGGCAAATCTCCTTGCGGCGATATGCTTCTTTATGACCCTTGTATTGGGGTTATTAAACAGTACTCTTTATTGGTTTTCTCCGATAATGTTGCTGATTGCGCTGGTGCTGTTTTTGTTTGAATCCAACTCATTCGTCAGAAAGTGCTTGGTTCAGATTTTCGTGTACAGTCTTATTGCTGCACTATCATCGATTATCTTCGGAAGATGGTTTGCATCATTAATGCTGTTGGGACGGATTTTCAAGATCATCGATTGGCTCATTCGCGTGATTATTTCGGTGTTCTCACTTATCAGTGGTATTCAGGCATTAAACGGCAAACAGTTTAATCCGCCGATAGTAAGCGAGATTACAGGAATAATTTGCAGTGCATTGCGTGTATACTAAGTGTATAAGTCAAAAAGAAAAGGAAAAGAAAACATGGATTTTATCAATAAATTCAGCGATAGCGCAAAGGGAATAGCGCGGAACGCAAAGCTTACTTTAAAAGTAAGCGGAATTAAGCATCAGATAGGCGAGCTTGAATATGAACTCGGTCATGCAGTTCAAATGAAACGCAACGAATTGCCCGATGAATTTTTCAAGATAACGGAAATTGCGGATATTCTCTCTCAAATAGATGAATTGACGCAGGAGCTTGAGTCACTTAACGAGCAGAAAACCACACCCTGCTCCGATTCTCCGGAGGCGGAAAAGGATGACTCCTCGAATGCCAATTGCGAAGGCAATATAAGAGTCTGTGCCGTATGTAAAGCGCAAATCAACGATGGATGGGATTTCTGTCCGTCATGCGGTGAAAAGGTAGTAACACCCGAAGAACCTACGATAAGAATTTGTCCTTCGTGCAACAAAGAACTTTCGCAGGAGTATGCCTTCTGTCCGTTCTGCGGAAATAAAAACTAACAGGCTACGTGCGACTTTTAGTCGCACTCTTTTTTATTCGAGTTTTGTAATCGAACAATCGTCTCGAATTTCTTTCCCATTAAGCTAATTTCAAAAAAACATGGTATAATACTGCAAACGAGTAAAAAAGGAGTGAACAACTTGACTTCTGTTTCGATTCTTGCGGAAGAATTTGCGGCGTGCAAAAAAATCTTATCGGCACTTGGCGACGAAACCCGTCAACATCTGATTTTGGAAATGATGCAGATGGGAAAATGTGACGGTGTTCGTGTCGGTGAAATAACTCAAAGGACTCATTTATCACGTCCCGCTGTATCGCACCATCTTCAAATATTGAAGGATGCCGGAATTATAAAGATGCGCCGTGAGGGCACAAAAAATTATTATTATTTTGATGCGGATGCACAAGCAATGAACAACCTTTTTCAGATGCTCGCTCATGCCAATGCAATCATGAAAGATATGCATGGCACAAATAAATAAAGCGGAGGTTTTAAATGAACATTATTGAAGCAATGAAAAGTCGTCACAGTGTGCGGAGTTATTCGGACAAAAAAATTGAGCCGCAAGTTCTTGAAATGCTACAGGCAGAGATAAAATCATGTAACGATGCGGGTGATTTACACATTCAATTGATAACCGATGAGCCCAAGGCATTTGACAGCTTTATGGCTCATTACGGAAAATTCAGCGGAGTTAAGAATTATATCGCTTTGATAGGCAAAAAAGGTTCGGATCTCGAAGAAAAATGTGGTTATTACGGTGAAAGACTCGTGCTAAAGGCACAACAGCTCGGTTTGAATACCTGCTGGGTAGCTTTAACCTACAAAAAAATTCCGAACACATTTAAAATTGACAAGGGTGAAAAGTTGACGGTTGTTATAGCCATCGGTTATGGTCAAGTTCAGGGTATAGCACACAAGTCAAAACAGGTAAGCGAAGTCAGCAACATTTCGGATTCATCCCCCATCTGGTTTAAATCCGGAGTAGAAGCAGCATTGCTTGCACCTACCGCCATGAATCAGCAGAAGTTCATGATAGAGAATGTTGACGGTAACGTATCTGCAAAGCCCGGAAGGGGTTTTTATACAAGAGTTGATTTAGGTATAGTCAAGTATCATTTTGAATTGGGAGCGGGCAAGGAAAACTTTAAATGGGTATGATGTAAATTATCAATTTAAACCTGTTTCACTTCAACATAACATCATTACACTCGGTTATTTACAGCCGAGTGTTTTTTTGCGATAGCATCATTTTGAAAGAAAAAAGAGTAACAAAAATAATTACAACCGAATAGGCTAAATAGAGAAAGAAACGGAGGTAATTATGAAAAGAGCAATAATCATACTGTTGACTTTTGCGATATTGGGAGGGTGTCTTTTCGGATGTTCGGTAGAAAAAACAACAATGCGTCATGTAACGCTAAATGAAGTAACCAGATCGGTGTTTTATGCGCCGTTATATGCAGCGGTGGGGCTTGGATTTTTCGAGGAGGAAGGGATAGACCTTGAGATAGTCACAGGAGGTGGAAGTGATAAGAGTATGACTGCACTTTTAGCAGGCGAAGCGGATTTTGCATTGGTTGGACCCGAAACGGGGATATATGTTGTGAATGAAGGTTCTAAAGACCATCCTATGATAATCGGTCAGTTGACGAAGCGTGACGGTTCATTTCTTGTAGGACGAGAGCCATGTGACGAATTTTCCTGGGAAGAACTTAAAGGCAAAACGATAATCGGCGGTCGTGTCGGCGGGATGCCATACATGACATTAATGTACGTATTAAAACAAAACGGACTCACCCCGGGCGTAGATGTTGAAGTGATTGACAACATACAGTTTAATCTCATGGGAAGTGCATTTGAAGCAGGCACGGGGGATTATGTAACCTTATTTGAACCCACAGCCACTTTATTTGAGAGAAACGGAAGTGGCTATATCGTTGCCAATATAGGTCTTGAATCGGGAGAAGTACCTTACACAACATTTATGACAATGCCGAATACAATAAAAAATGAGCCTGAACTGGTCGAATCATTTCTTCGTGCGATTATCAAAGCACAAAAATGGGTTCAGGCAGCCACGGACACCGAAATTGCGGAAGCGATGGCGGATTTCTTCCCTGATTCAAATATCGAAGTGCTTGAAATAGTGGCAAGAAGCTATCGAGATACCGATTCGTGGATGCAAACGCCCATCATGACCGAAGATGCCTTCAAAAGACTCCAGGACATAATGGAGGTAAACGGTGAGTTAAAGACACGAGTTGAGTTTCAAGCCCTTGTCAACAATTCAATTGCGGAAAGAATAATGAATCAGCTTGATTAAAGCATCAATAGGGCTGTTATAAAATCCACTTTGTAACAGCCTTTACCACTTGAATTTCAGCATAATTGTTTCGACCATAGTTGACACCTTTATTCCCGACGTCATCATTTTATACCCCACATCGGCAAGTTCGGTAACGAGGTTCGAGAGCTGTTCGACAGAATATTTCACAGCAGCCCTACAAGCTTTTTCATTTGCATATTTGCTGCCTTCCATTTTCGATACTGCCTGTGATACCGTATTTCCTTCCGACATCAGAATCTTCCCTTCGAGCATAAGTTTAAATCTTGATTCCAAAAACGCCGCAATCCCGAGTGCTTCGTTTTCGTCCTGTAGTAATAGATGAAGTGACTTCATTCCGTCGCCAATCTTTTTATTTAAGAAGCAGTCAAGCATTTCGAATATTCTTACTTCAACATTGCTTATGGTGCAGTTGGAAACAACATCTGGGGTAATAACTCCGCCATCGCCGACCAAATCAACGAGTTTTTTCATTTCGTTGCTCACGCAGGTCATATCCACACCGACCAAACCGACAAAGACCGCAGCGGTATTTTTGTCCAATGCAGCTCCGTTCTTCACGGCATAACTCATACACCACTTTATGACCTCAGCTTGGGAAAGCTCTGCAAAGTTCACATCATGCCCTATATTTTTAAATGCCTTTAATAATTTTGAACGTTCCTGCACTTCTCCCCTTACAACAATCAACAGTATGGATGATTCGGGAACGTTATCGATATATTTTAAAAGGGGTTCGGGGTCCGGAATGTTTTGAAGACCATAGCAAATAACCAATTTTTTCTCCGAAAAAAGAGGTAAAGTTTCGCACGCTTCGGTTATAGCATCAATCGACGGGTCGGTAAGGGTAGAAATATTAAAGATGCGGACAGGCTCATCAATCATATTCTGCGCTGCCGAAATAGCGGAATTTTTAACAAACTCCTCCGAGCCGTACATTAAATACGCACCCGAAAGTTCCTTTTTGTTTATTAGCCTGAAAAAATCATTATAATTCATCTTTTATTACCTTTCATTTCGGATATCATGGTAAGAAAGCTATGACCGTAAACAAAGCGACTGCCGAGCAGCAATACAGAAGCTTTTTATGTAACGGACGTAACACATAATCGGACACGGAGAACAACGCAATTAACCATATTACACACATCAGTGGAGTCGGTGATTTAAAATTCAGGACAGAATACGGAGCATTTGAAATTGCTCCGAGCAATTTATCCATGACAAAAATCAAGCTCTTAGGTACACATGCTAAGATTTGAGCTCCGGGCATAAATACCAAAGCAAGAATAATCAGTACCAAAGCCAGCAAAAGTATCAGTGAATATAGCGGAATAGCAATGATATTGGCAAGCAAAGCATAAGTCGAAAACGTATTGAAGTAATGTAGTTGCAGCATTACTGTCGAAACCGATGCGGCAAGAGTAGAACTTATTCCCAATTGAGACGGAACAAAGCATTTATCTAGCGAACGACCTATTGCAGGTGCAAGCATCAAAATTCCGAAACATGCAACAAACGAAAGCTGAAAACCTATTGAATACAGTTGGAACGGATTAAAAATCAAAATGAGAATCGCCGCTAAAGAAAGAGCACACAAGCTATCCCCACGACGTTCAAACCCATCGGCAATCAATATCGAAGCCGTCATAATCGCTGCACGAATTATCCCTGCGGAACGGACGCAAAGCAGGCAATACAGCAAAATAAACAGACAGATTATGCTTATTTTAACCCAACGGTTTCTTGTTTTTATGATGGAGGCGATAAACGATACTATTACGGACATATGAAGTCCTGAAATAGCAAGTATATGTGCTATTCCCGTTTTCCTGAATAATAAGGTTCTCTCATCTACGGAAGCATCGTTTTCGCCCATGACGAGTCTGACGACGGTATCCGAATCATCATTGAACATAATTTCAATACAGCTTTCTATCTTATCTCGACATTTTTCAATCATCTGATAAAATGGCAAAGTATTACTTCCGAGTCTAATGACATTCTGCATCGTTACAATGCAGCCTATTCCTCGAGACAGGTAATATTTTTCCATTTCATCGGACATATTAAGTGAATCATCAATTTTAGCATACCCACCGATAGAATCACCGACTTTCAACTGTTTATCACCTTCGTCTATAATAAGAATTTTTTTATTAAACTTAGTTCCGTCAACGGTAACATCTTTAACGATAAGCCTGTTTGTCCCGTCCGAATCGGAATATGAAACATTTATAATCTTTCCTTCGATGCGATGCGTACCGTTCGAAATTTTCATCGGAGTATTGATAAGGACAGAAACGACACCTACGACAATGGCAAAGAGGAAAAGAATCATTCGTTTTGAAGAAAAAACAAAGAATTCCAGTCCCATCAAAACAAATAAAGCCACAAGAAAACTGGGTACGCTGTTTGCAATTGATGAACTGCCCACAGCAATACCCAACATTAGACCGATAACAATTTCAAACAATGGTCTGTAATTAATAATGCGGTATGAATTTGACAATTCTCCACAATTATCAATCATCAGGCATTTGTTACCGCCATTGCTTCGATTTCAACAAGAGCACCTGCGGGAAGTGCAGCGACTTCCACGCAACTTCTTGCGGGGAAAGGAGCGGGAATCATCATTCCATACAGCTTGTTGACCTTGGCAAAATCAGCCATATCTTTAACGAATACCGTCGTTTTAACGATATTTTCCAAAGAAGAATTGGCTGCCTCAAGAACTGCTTTAAGGTTGTTGATCGCCTGAACGGTTTGTGCCTCAACGCCTTCGGGGAAAGTACCTGTTTCGGGGTTAAGTCCGATTTGTCCGGAAGTAAATACCATCCTTCCGACTTTAGCACAATGGCTATACGGTCCGATAGCCGCAGGAGCATTTGTTGCATTAATAACTTGTTTCATAAGAACCTCCAAAATAGATTTATATTACCGGTAAATGCTTCAGCATTTAACCTGTTTATTTTTTTCAAGCGTTGATGCTATATCATTATTCCATAGAATAAGAGCATTTTCGCCTGTATCACTATAATATTTCTTTCTCGTTCCGGCATAACCGAACCCGAGAGCATAATAAACACGTTGTGCATTGTAATTACTTTCCCTGACTTCAAGAGTAATACAATTCGAATGTTTATCCAATGCTTTTTTCATGAG
>CAYPXV010000019.1:0-20571 GCA_964414925.1 uncultured Clostridium sp.
GATAGATTTTATTTTGCTAAAGCTTTGTTAGCGACGATAACAAGCTCGTTGAATGCATTCATATCGGTGATTGCGAGATCAGCCAGAACTTTACGGTTTACATCTACACCTGCGAGCTTTAAGCCGTGGATAAGATTGGAGTAATTTGTTCCGCAGATTCTTGCACCTGCATTGATACGAGCGATCCAGAGACGACGATATTCTCTCTTCTTAAGCTTACGTCCTACATAGGCATAAGCCATGGACTTCATGACCTGCTGGCTTGCTGCACGATACAGCTTGCTCTTTGCTCCGTAGTAGCCCTTTGAAAGCTTGAAAACTTTACGACGTTTTTTTACAGCATTAACTGCTCTTTTAATCCTTGCCATTGTTTAGTCCTCCTTATCTCTTGTAGGGGATCAGCTTGCTAATCTTGGACTGCTCTTCATCGGCGATGTAAGCAGTTTTACGAAGATTGCGGGTACGCTTTGTGGTCTTTTTGGTAAGGATGTGGCTCTTGTAAGCCCTACCCCTTTTGATTTTGCCGCTCTTGGTGAAGCTGAAACGCTTTGCGGCGCCCCTATGGGTCTTGATTTTCGGCATGGGAGTTCCTCCTATAAAATTAGTAACATTTCCACAATGATGGATTTTATTTTCCTGCGGGTCTGGGACTGAGAGTCATCTGCATGATGCGTCCCTCCTGTTTAGCAGGACGATCTACAATAGCAACGTCCTTAACCATCTCAACAAAGTTGTTCATGACATCCGCACCTATATCGGCATGAGCAGCTTGCCTACCCCTAAAGCGGATTGAGACCTTAACCTTGTTGCCACTCTTCAAGAATTGTTTACATGCTTTGGCTTTTACCTCCATATCATGTGTATCGATTGTAGGTGACAGGCGAATCTCTTTTGTCTCAACGACCGTTTGGTTTTTACGCTGTTCCTTTTCACGCTTCGATTGCTCAAAACGATACTTGCCGTAATCCATTATCTTGCAAACGGGGGGGGCGGCATTGGGTACTATCTTGACCAAATCAAGGTCTCTTTCCTCTGCAATACGCATCGCATGGTCTATTTTGACTATGCCCAACTGTTCGCCGTTTTCGTCAATAAGACGAACTTCTTTGTCACGAATCTCTTCGTTAATCATCAATTCTTGGGTTGCTATGGGTTCCACCACCTTAAAATATTTATCCAAACAAAAAAGCGGGCGCATACCGCACCGCACACAAAAACTTTGCCTTGACTGCACCTACATAAATTCCTGCGGCGAGTGAGAAGCGGGCGGCTTCTGCTTGAACGAACGAATTATACTCACTTTTTATTCTCCTGTCAAGCTTTTTTGTTAAAAACATTAAATATATTTCAAAATTGCGATTTAATCTTTAATTTGCTTGCAAACAAGTACCCGATATGTTAAAATCAAAGGAGAACTTTTGAAGGAGACAACAATGAAACAAATAAAAAAAGACAGATTCTTATCTTGCGTCAAGACTTCGGTATGCCTGTTGTGCGTACTTATTTTTGCAGCTTGCGCTCTCACTTTCGTCGCTTGCAAAAAGCAGGAAGCGACCAATGATTTTAAAGACTTTATAACCGATTCTCAAAAGCTCAAGCTTGAGGAGCTTGCGGAAGCATTCGCAGAGGGCGGATATAATTTCTCTACCAATGAACCGCTTGATTTTATGGAGATCGAGCATCTCGTCTATTTCTATTATAATGATAAGCTTCTCGAATCCGATGCCGGAGAGTTTGCTTCGCTTGACGAGGATAAAGCCTATGACTTCATAATGGCTACGTTCGGTGTGGAAAAAAACGTACTTCATTATAATTTCAACGATTCGGAAGAACAGGTGAACTTCTATTTCGATAAACAGACAAATAAATACATGATTCGTCGTGCTGAATCCTTTGCACTCAGTTCGGAAGTCATATCCGTCGAAAAGGACGGTGAACGACTTAAGGCGGGCATAAGCGTTTGTTGTACGGATACAACCGAATGTATGCTTTCCCTTACCTTTGTTATAAACGGCGATTCGATAAAGATTCTTGAATGTACTCGCTTGGATATTGCCTGATGTGACGGTGCGAATATGGGAAGAATGAAATTATTGTCCAACGTCATCAATGATGCAACAAATCAGGTTGAAGGTTTTTGCATTATAAAGGGCGTTCAGTTAAAAATAAATGTTAAAGGTGCGGAGTATCTCGATTTTACCCTTGCCGATGCCGAGGGTGAGGTAAATGCAAAACTTTGGGATTATCAAAGCAGCGTACACGGAAGCTACACTGCCGGTCAGGTAATTAAAATTCGTGCAACGATTAATCTTTATAGGGATGCGGAACAGCTTAAGATAGATAGAATCCGTCACATAAATCCATCCGACAACGTCAATGTCGGTTCGCTGATTGCATCGTCGCCGGTTGACGGTGAAAAACTGTTTGAACAGATCTATGATTTTGTTTCTCATTTCGAGCAGGTTGAACTGTCGAGACTCGTGAAGTACCTTCTTCGTGAAAATCGTGAAAAGATGTCAACCTATCCCGGCGCAATGCGTATGCATCATGCGATAAGAGGCGGATTGATTTATCATACCCATACTATGCTTCAAATTTCGATGAAGGTTGTTGAAGTGTATTCCGCGTTCTATCCCGAATTATGTGCGGAACTCGTTTATGCGGGTGTGATTCTTCATGATATTGCCAAGACGGTGGAACTTGACGTGGGAGAATTGGGACTTGCCGGAGCTTATACCACGGAAGGTCAACTGCTCGGTCACATATCAATGGGTATGTCAATGGTTCAGCAAGCTTGCAATGACCTTGGAATTTCAAAGGAAACTTCAACCCTCATTGCTCACATCCTGCTCTCACATCACGGTATTCCCGAGTACGGCTCTCCCAAAATGCCCATGTTCCCCGAGGCGGAGATAGTATCAACGGTGGATACGCTTGATGCAAGACTTTACGAAATGTTTGATGCGCTTGGCGGTGTCGAGGTCGGAAAGTTTACGGATAAAATTTGGGGACTTGAAAACAGACAGCTGTTCAGACACGGTTATTTTTCGAGTAATCACGGTGACGATTAGCCAACACTTCTCTAAATATATCCGTCCGAAAACGAATTACCCCCTTGACAATGGTAACGGTTTCTTGATATACTTTAATTAAAATAGAGGTGCGGAAATCGAGGTAAATCTCCGAGCCGATTATGTCGGCAGCAGGGCGATTCCCTTTCGGAGAGCGAATGCGGTTTCTGCCGAAAGCACGATTAAATGATCGCATTGGATTGTGCTTGGGCGTAAGGCTCAGTGCTTTACGACTGTCAATAACGAGATGTGTTATTCATTTCCGAATTGAAGCGCTATTCAAACAAATCTGCTTTGTTTGAGTGGCGCTTTTTATAAAAAATCAATAGCGAAGGAGCTTTAAAAATGGAAGAAAAGATTACATCCACAATCAGACTGCGTATGAGCTCACAGGATGCTCATTACGGCGGAAATTTAGTTGACGGTGCGCATATGCTTGCACTGTTTGGTGATGTTGCCACCGAACTGTTAATCAAATGCGACGGTGACGAAGGATTATTTAAGGCATACGATATGGTAGAATTTATTGCTCCTGTTTATGCCGGCGATTACATCGAAGCATACGGCGAAATTACCAAGATCGGCAACAGCTCCCGTAAAATGAGCTTTGAAGCACGCAAGGTAATTATTCCCCGCCCCGACATCAATGAGTCCGCTTGCGACTTCCTCGAGGAACCGATAGTTGTATGCCGTGCAACGGGCACTTGTGTTGTTCCCAAGGATAAACAACGTAAATAACCGATCAGGGAGGATATATGGAAAAACTGATTATTACCGCATGTATTTGCGGTGCGGAAGTAACCAAAGAGCATAACCCTGCCGTTCCTTATACGGTAGAGGAGATTGCAAACGAAGCATATGCCGCTTATAAAGCAGGCGCAAGCATAATCCATTTGCATGTACGTTATGATGACGGTACTCCCACACAGGATAAAGCCAGATTCAAAGAATGTATGGATGCGATTTACGCAAAATGCCCCGATGTTATCATTCAGCCTTCAACCGGCGGCGCAGTCGGCATGACCGATGACGAAAGACTTCAGCCGATAGAGCTTATGCCCGAAATGGCTACACTCGATTGCGGTACCTGCAATTTCGGCGGCGACGATATCTTTGTCAATACCGAAAACACCATAAAGTATTTCGGTGAACGCATGATAGAACGTAAAATCAAGCCCGAAGTCGAAGTTTTCGATAAGGGCATGATAGATATGGCTATTCGCCTGAACAAGAAGGGCTATATCAACAGCCCCATGCATTTTGACTTTGTTATGGGCGTAAACGGAGGTATCAGCGGTACTCCCCGTGATTTGATCTTCATGGCGGAAAGTATCCCCGCAGGTTCAACCTTCACGGTTGCAGGCGTTGGAAGAACCGAATTTCCGATGATAACCATGGGTATTCTCCTCGGCGGTCACGTAAGAGTCGGATTCGAAGACAATGTTTATCTCGAGAAGGGCGTGCTTGCAAAGAGCAATGCCGAACTGGTAGAAAAAGCCGTTCGCATAGCTAAAGAACTCGGCAGAGAAATCGCAACACCCGATGAAGCAAGAAAGATCCTCGGTCTTGAGCCGAGAGCGTAAAATAAAAATAATTAATTAAACGGAGGAATAAAAATATGTCACTCAAAGGAAACAAATACGGAACACACAGAGTTATTGAGCCCAAGGGCGTTTTGACTCAGGCAGCATGGAAAATCGATAACGATATGACCAAGCGCTACTCGAACGAAATCATTTGCGATGTTATTTCGCTTAACATCGACTCCGCATCTTTCACCCAGATTTCGGAAGCATGCGGCGGCGACGAACAGAAGATCGGCGAAATGATTCTCGGTATCGTCGGTGAGCGCGGAAAGCAGCAGAACCCCGTAACCGGCTCCGGCGGTATGTTCATCGGTAAGGTTGCTTATATCGGTGAGGACTTGCAGGATCGTGACCTCAAGGTCGGCGATAAGATCGCTTCCCTCGTTTCTCTGTCCCTCACTCCTCTTAAGATCGACAAGATTTTGGCTATCCACAAGGAAATCGACCGTGTTGATATCGTGGGTCAGGCAGTCCTTTTCGAAAGCGGCATCTATGCAAAGCTTCCCGATGATATGAGCGAACCCCTCGCCTTGGCAGCTCTTGACGTTGCAGGCGCACCCGCTCAGGCTCGTAAGCTCCCCCACGAAGGTGACAGCGTTCTTATCCTCGGTGCTAACGGTAAATCCGGTGTTCTTTGCGGCTATGAAGCAATGAAGAAGGTCGGCGATAAGGGTAACGTCGTAGGCGTTGTTCGCAATCCCGCTCAGGTTGAGGCACTTATGGAACTCGGCGTTTATCGTAAGGTTATCGTTGCCGATGCAACCAAGCCCATTGAAGTTCTCGAAGCAGCACTTGCCGCAAACGACGGTAAAGAATACGACATCTCAATCTGCTGCGTAAACATCGAAAGCTGCGAAATGAGCGCAATCCTCCCCGTTCGCGATGACGGTATCGTTTACTTCTTCTCAATGGCAACCAGCTTCACAAAGGCTGCTCTCGGCGCAGAAGGTATCGGCAAGGACGTTACCATGATAGTAGGTAACGGCTATACAAAAGACCATGCCGAAATTACCCTCAATGTTCTCCGTGAGAATGAGAAGCTTCGTAAGCTCTTCGACGAAAAATATTGCTAATTTAATTTAATTTCCGATTTCTTGGGGCTGATATAATAAGGGCGATGCTCGTACCAGCCCCTTTAAAACTATTAATCGAAAGGATATCCTATGAATAAAAGCAGACAGTATGGTCTTTTCACCGATGTTCCCGATGAGTTGTGGAACGATTGGAAATGGCAGGTTAAAAACCGCATTGAAACCCTTGATGATCTCAAAAAATACATAACCCTTACTCCGGAAGAAGAAGAAGGTGTTGCAAAATGTCTCGGTACTCTCCGTATGGCAATTACACCTTATTATCTCTCCCTTATCAATCCCGACGATCCCTACGATCCTATTCGTCGTCAGTGCATACCGTCGGCAGCAGAGCTTTATCAGGCTCCCGAAGATCAGCTCGACCCCCTGCATGAGGATGCCGATTCGCCCGTTCCCGGTCTTACACATCGTTATCCCGACAGAGTTCTGTTCCTTATAACCGACCAGTGTTCCATGTATTGCCGTCACTGCACCCGCAGAAGATTTGCAGGTCAGCATGATACCTCCGTTCCCACCAAGCAGATCGATGCTTGCCTTGATTACATCCGTAACCATACCGAAGTTCGTGACGTTCTGCTCTCAGGCGGTGACGCTTTGATGCAGAATGATGACAGACTTGAATATATCATCAGTGAACTTCGCAAAATGCCCCATGTTGAGATAGTTCGTCTCGGCTCAAGAACCCCCGTTGTATGTCCCCAGAGAATTACACCGGAACTTTGCGCAATGCTTAAAAAGTACCATCCCGTATGGTTAAATACCCACTTTAACCATCCCAACGAAATCACCGAGGAAAGTAAGCGTGCTTGCGAAATGCTGGCAGATGCGGGTATTCCCCTGGGCAACCAGAGCGTTCTTCTTGCCGGTGTTAACGACTGTGTTCATGTAATGAAAAAGCTCGTTCAGGGTCTTGTACAGATTCGTGTTCGCCCCTATTACATCTACGTTTGCGACCTGTCAATGGGTCTCAGCCATTTCCGTACCCCCGTCAGCAAGGGCATCGAGATTATTGAGGGACTTCGCGGTCATACAAGCGGTTATTGCATCCCGACGTTTGTCGTTGATGCTCCCGGCGGCGGCGGAAAAACTCCGGTAATGCCCAATTACGTAATCAGTCAAACTCCTCGCAAGACTATTTTGAGAAACTTCGAGGGTGTAATTACCACCTATACCGAACCCGAACATTACGATGATACATGCCACTGCGAAGAATGCCGCAAGGCTCGTGCGGAGCAGAAAAACTTCATCGGCGTCGCAGGTCTTGAACAGGGTCGTCTCGACGGTAAAATTGCCCTTGAACCTTCCGACCTTGAAAGACTTAAACGTGGTCATCACGAATAATTTTGAGGAAAGAAAATGGAATCTAAGTTGAACCTAAATACAGAGCTTGTTGACAAGGCTCGTGAATCCGCACACAGAATCGCAGAAGATACTCAGGACTTCATCGATTTACATACTACCGTTGCCGTAGAAAGAACCGTTTGCAGACTTCTGGGCATCGATGGGGTAAATGAACTTGAAGTTCCTTTGCCCAATGTAGTTGTGGATCACCTTGTCAATAAAGGTTTACTCTGCGGCGGTGCAGCCTATTACATAGGTAATGCCATTGCCGAAACAGGCTTAAATCCTCAGCAGATCGCAGAGGGAATAGATAAAGGTGAAATAGACCTTTCCGCCGTCAATGCACATAGCGTTGACGAAATCAGAGCGGCCATTATGCCTATTGCATCTTCAACCGTTGAGCGTATTCGTACCAATGTAAATAAGCGTAACGATTACATCAATGAATTCGGCGATAAAACCGACCCGTATCTCTATGTTATCGTCGCTACAGGTAATATTTACGAGGATATTACTCAGGCTAAAGCCGCAGCTAAACAAGGCGCAGATATAATCGCTGTTATCCGTACCACAGGTCAGAGCTTGCTCGATTACGTTCCGTACGGTGCTACCACCGAAGGCTTCGGCGGTACTTACGCAACGCAGGAAAACTTTAAGCTTATGCGTGCCGCACTGGACGAAGTGGGTGAGCAGGAACATCGATATATCCGTCTTTGTAACTACTGCTCCGGTTTATGTATGCCGGAAATTGCGGCAATGGGTGCGCTTGAACGTCTGGATGTTATGCTTAACGATGCTCTTTACGGCATTCTTTTCCGTGATATCAATATGCAGCGTACGATCATTGACCAGTATTTCAGCAGAGTTATCAACAGTTTCGCAGGTGTAATCATTAATACGGGCGAAGATAACTACCTTACCACTGCCGATGCGGTTGAAGAAGCACATACCGTTCTGGCATCTCAGTTCCTTAATGAACAGTTTGCGCTCAAAGCGGGACTTCCGGAGGAACAGATGGGACTCGGTCATGCATTCGAAATATCTCCCGATGTAGAAAACGGTTTCCTTTATGAACTTGCACAGGCACAAATGGCAAGGGAAATCTTCCCTAAAGCTCCCCTTAAATACATGCCTCCGACCAAGTTCATGACAGGCGATATTTTCCGCGGTAACGTGCAGGATGCTCTGTTTAATATGGTAACAATCATTACCGGACAGAAGCTTCACCTGTTGGGAATGATGACAGAAGCGATTCATACGCCCTTTATGAGTGACCGCGCCGTTTCTATCGAAAACGCTCAGTACATATTCCGTACCATGCATGATTTGGGTAGTGAAATATCCTTTAAGCCGAACGGAATAATGCAGACTCGTGCAAACGAAGTTCTGACCAAGGCTACCAATCTGCTCGAAGATATTGAACAAATGGGTCTATTTACAACACTTGAAAAAGGTATTTTCGCAGATATCAAACGTCCCAGAGATGGCGGAAAAGGTCTCAGCGGTGTTGTTTTGAAGGATGATTTCTATTTCAATCCCTTTATTGAGTTGATGAAAGGCGGTAACGAATAATGAGCGGTGGATTATATAATACTCACAGAGCCAATATTGATACTACACTCGATTTGACTCGCTTGAAAGCCTACGGCGATACCATGAACGACGGTAAAGTGCAGTTCAGCTTTACCTTGCCCGTCAAAAATGATGAAAGAGGCATGGAAGCCGCACGTCAGCTTGTACGCAAAATGGGTGTTGAAGACCCGAACGTTGCAGCCGCAAAATCCCTTGATAAGGAATTTACATTCTATGTCGTTTACGGTTCAGTAAACCAGAGCGTCGATTATGAGAATATCCATGTTCAAACCGTTGAGGAAGAAACCATGAGCATGGAGGAAACCGATGAATACATTCGTGAACACTTCGGAAGAAAGATTACCATGATCGGTGCTTCCACGGGTACGGATGCTCATACCGTCGGTATCGATGCGATTATGAACAGAAAAGGTTTTGCAGGTCATTACGGTCTTGAACGTTATGATATGATTGAAGCAATAAACCTTGGCGCTCAGGTTCCCAATGAGGAGTTTTTGAAAAAGGCTCTCGATGTCAATGCGGATGTTCTGCTTATTTCTCAAACTGTAACCCAGAAAGATATTCATATTCAGAATTTGACCGAATTTATTGAGTTGCTCGAAGCTGAAGGCTTGCGTGACAGATTCGTTGTTTGCTGCGGCGGACCCCGTATCACTCATGAACTTGCAAAGGAGCTGGGCTTTGATGCGGGTTTCGGCTCGGGTAAGTATGCAGACGATGTAGCTACCTTTGCCGTTACCGAAATGGTAAAGCGCGGAATGAAATAATCAGTGTTGCTCGGGCAAGTAAGATTAAATGCTTATTTGCCCTTTTTTATTGCTATGAAGATAATTAATTTCAGCCCCAATGATAAATCTGCTGCAAAACTTCTCGGCTTTTCTATCCCCGATGAAATACCGTATGCAAATTGTTTTTTTGCATTCGAAAACGGAAACGTCGTTGCAATCGCATACCATGACTTCGGAGTTTATCCCGAATTTGATTCTGTAGAAGTTTTCATCGATGTTCGTAAGGATTTTCGCAGACAGGGTATCGGTACGAAAATGTACGAAAACTTAATTGCAAATCTTGATGTTGAACACTTTGATATTTTAAGCGGTTGTGTATGGGAAGGAAAAGACGACGACAGTGCGTACAAGTTCTGCCGCTTCCTAAATGCCGAGGATTGGCAGGAGCTTTACTGTATGGAATATGCGGGTTCCCCTTTCGATACGACGATTGAAATGGTTCCATATAAAGACGAATATTACATAGACCTTGCAAGAAATAAGTATGAGGCTTGGAAAGACCTTGCTCAAAAATACGGTTTCAATATCAGCGCATACAGCGAAAGGGATCGGAAAACCTGGCTTGATGACCGCAATAACGCCTTTGTTTTCATGCTCGATAATGAACCTGTCGCCATGGGCTCATGCGGCACGGACGGGCATATGCACGGCTTGTTCGTTGCTCCTAAGTGCAAGGGTAGGGGAGTAGGTACTCAAATTGTCAAATACTGCACCAATAGGGCAATGGAACGAGGATTTAATAATGTCTCGCTCAGCGTTCTAAGCAAGAATCCTGCCATTAAGATCTATGAATCATTGGGCTTTAAAACAACCTGTTCCGAACATTATTTTAGATTTTCCAAACGCAAAAATTAATCGTTCGGCGGGAATCCATAATGCCTTTTCTATTGCAAAAGTCATAGGCGTGCGAAAATATAGATTATAAAAACCATCAATGTCTTGCATATGTCTATTTTTGTTGGTATAATAATTTTGCTCGATATTTCGAGAAAAAATATTTTCGGAGGAAACATTAATGAAAAAGTTTGTTGCACTTGCACTTGCGATTATAATGATGTTCGCAGTTTGTGCTTGCACAAATACCGGCAATGACGGCGACTTCAAAGTAGGCGTTATTCTTGTCGGCGATGAAAACGAAGGTTATACCTATGCGCATATAGAAGGCATTGAGGCAGCATTGACTGCTTGCGGTCTTAACAAGGATCAGGTCATCTATAAGTACAACATCGGTGAGAACGAAGCTTGCCACCAGGCTGCTGTAGACCTCGTTGAACAGGGCTGCAAAATCGTATTTGCAAACTCGTTCGGTCATGAGAGCTACCTCATTCAGGCAGCCAAGGAATATCCCGATGTTCTGTTCTGCCATGCAACAGGTCAGACTGCCGCAAAGCAGACTGATTTGGACAACATCTTTAACTACTTCACTTCAATTTATGAAGCACGCTATGTTTCCGGTGTTGTTGCCGGTATGAAGCTTAAAGAACTCATGGACAACGGTACTGTTACCGATCCCCATGTAGGTTACGTCGGTGCTTATCCCTATGCAGAAGTTATTTCCGGATTTACCGCATTCCTTCTCGGCATCCAGTCCATCGTTCCCGAAGCTTATATGGAAGTTCAGTACACCTATAAGTGGTTCGATCTCGTTCTTGAAGCAGAAGCTGCAAACGCTTTGATGTCACGCGGCTGCGTCATTATCGGTCAGCATGCGGACTCCACAGGTGCTCCCTCCGCTATACAGGCTGCACATGAATCCGGCGACTATCCCAATGTCTACAGCGTAGGCTACAACATCGATATGTTGAGCGTTGCTCCCGATGTTGCACTTACTTCACCTCAGAATAACTGGGCTGCATACTACACCTATGCAATCAAGACCGCTATGGAAGGCAAAGACCTCGAGCAGGATTGGTGCTATGGCTACATTGATGATGCAGTACAGATTTCTCCCCTCGGAACAGCATGTGCCGAAGGTACAGAAGAAGCCGTAAAGAATGTTATCGAAAAGATCAAGAACGGCGAACTCCATGTATTCGATTGTGAGAAGTTCACCGTAAACGGCGAGCATCTTGACAGTTACGATCAGAGCTACGGCTTTGAAGGCACTCAGCTCATCTGGGACGGTTATTTCCATGAGTCCGAAGTTATCTCCGCACCTCTGTTCGATATTATCATCGACGGAATCACCAAGGTCGGCGAATAATTTTAACCAATCAATATACTTATTCAACCGCAGCCGTAAGACTGCGGTTGAATTTTGAAAATCATATACCGCAAAAAACTATTTTTTTACTTGCAAATAAGAGATTGCAGTGATATAATAGTAGATGCAGTTGAATTTGTAAAAGTGGTGTAGCACGAAGCTATGCCCCGGAAAGGATTAGTCATTTTATGGAAACAATTAATGTGATTGTCAACATTCTTATGCTTATTGCAGCAGTTTGTCTTGTTATCGTAGTTCTTGCTCAGGATGCTAAATCAGCAGGTCTGGGAAGTGCATTCGGTAATGACACCACCTCGTTTGGCAAAGCTCGTAATGCAAAGGTTAATAAAGAAGCAAAGCTCAAAAAGCTTACCGTTATCTTTGCGGTTATCATGGGTGTGCTTGCGCTTGTGCTGCTTGTGCTTCCCGCTTTTTCAACGAAATAAACTTTATCACTTGAGTTACGGTGCAGCATTTATGAAAGTGAATGCTGCATTTTAGTTATAAATCGGAGGATTGTATGCCAATAAAACAGGGAATTAAAGTCCTTGCCGAAAACAGAAAGGCAAGACATGAGTATTTTATCGAAAATACATATGAATGCGGCATTGCTCTTGTGGGTACTGAGGTAAAAAGTATTCGCTTGGGTAAGGCTAATATTAAGGACTCATATGTTAAAATAAAAGAAATGGAAGCATATGTTGTCGGTATGCATATAAGTCCATACGAAAAGGGAAACATCTTTAATCGTGACCCGTTCAGGGAAAGGAAACTCCTACTCCATAAACGTGAAATTCGTAAACTGCTCATCCTATCTCAAGCGGACGGCTACAGCCTTATTCCTTTGAAAGTCTATCTTAAAGACGGAAAGGTCAAACTCGAAGTTGCAGTTGCCAAGGGTAAAAAACTCTATGATAAACGTCATGACATTGCGGAACGTGATGCAAAACGTGCAATGGATAGGAAAAACAGCGATAATTATTAAAGTTTTAAGGTCGTGCGTCTAAAATCGGCACGACCTTTTTTCTGTGGCTTATAAACTTTAACGTCTGTCACTTACGGCTTTGATAATGTTTTTCCTGCGTAGCAATTCGGGATTGAGCAAAGCCAACAACGGGAATATTTCAAGTCTGCCCAACAGCATATCGAGCGATAAAACCAATTTCGATAAAACCGAAAGTGTGGAGTAATTACCGGTAGGACCTACTACATCAAGTCCCGGTCCGATATTATTGAAACATGACAGCACGGCACTTAGATTCGTTTCGATGCTGAACCCGTCCAATGATACCATAAGAAATGATACAATCAGTATAAGTGCATAGGCGGTGAAATAAACGTTTACATTGTGCAATGTCGATTGATCTATGGGCTTTCCGTTTATTTTTACAACCGATACGCTGCGTGGGTGCAACATCTGCTTCACGCCCGATTTCATGCTTTTGCCGATGAGAAGCCAACGTGCAATCTTTGTTCCGCCGCCTGTTGAACCCGCACATGCGCCGAATACCATCAGCAGTAAAAGTATTCCTTTCGAAAATGAAGGCCAGAGGTTAAAATCACTTATCGCAAATCCCGTTGTTGTCATTACGGAACTTACATGAAACGACGCCTGGTGAATGTTCTGTAACAGCGATTCACCGTTTGATGATATATTTATTGTTATTAATGCAATAGCCGAAAGCATTATCAGAAAATATGCTCTTACTTCTTCATCTCTAATGGCGTCTTTAGGCTTTTTGAATAAGAGATAGTAAACGGAAAAGTTCACTCCGAACAATGCCATGAACACTGTTACCACAACCTGAAGATATGTTGAGTAGCTTGCCATGCTGTCGTTCTTTATGCCGAATCCGCCCGTTCCGGCAGTACCGAATGTAGTACAGAGCGCATCGAAAACGGACATTCCTCCGGCTATAAGGAAGATGAAGCATATAACGGATAAGCCGATATAAAGGGTGTAAAGTATCTTTGCCGTCTGGCTGATTCTCGGTACAAGCTTTTCAACCGACGGTCCGGGGCTTTCAGCCCTCATAACATGAAGGGAAAAACTGTTGCCTTTGGTACGAGGTTCCAATGCCATCAGGAAAACAAGTATTCCCATTCCGCCCAGCCAATGAGTAAAGCATCGCCAGAACATAAGCCCGTAACTCATGCTTTCCGGGTCGGTCAATATGGATGCTCCCGTGGTGGTAAATCCCGATACTATTTCAAAAAAACTGTCCACATACGAAGGTATTTCACCGCTTATCGTAAACGGCAAAGCACCGAACAAGGAAAGTACAATCCATGACAGAGCAACAAGCAGTAAGCCCTCCTTAGCATAAATCGTGCGTTCAAATGATTTACATAACAACCTTAAAATCGTTCCGACCGCAAGAGTCAGGATAATGGTTATTGCGATGGCTGTAAATGAAACGGTCTCTTTTAAAAAGAGTGAAATTAATGCGGGAATCAACAATATTGCCGATTCCATCGTCAGCAGATTTCCGAGATACCTGCCTATTATTTTATAATTCATACGCTAACCCTCAAATTATTGAGCGAAAATATCATTCAAGTCCAATATTCTCTGCTGCGAAAGAGCGACAACCACAAGCGAATCGCCTGCATTAAAACAGTCTGCACCGCCGGGAATGATCGTTTGACTCTTATGCGTTATGGAAGCAATCAATATGTTGTCTTTAAGTCGTATCTTGGATAGAGGAATACCGCGGAAACGAGTGTCATTATTGACGTAAAACTCAAGTGCTTCGGCTTTGCCTCCGACAATGTAGTGTAGGGCTTTGACAGAACCGTCACCGGAATTTTCCATAGCTCTTACATACCTGACTATTCGCGCGCATGTCAATTGCGTTGGATTGATAAAGGTATCGACCCCAAGATTATTAAAAGTATCAATGTACTCGGTGCGGTTGACCTTAGCGATAACTTTGGGAACTCCTCTTTGTACGGCTGTTAAGGCTGTAATCAGGTTTTCTTCGTCAAGATTGGTAAGCGTTACAAGTGCGTCGGTAGATGCTATGCCTTCTTCATCCAGTACATCATGCTTGCTGCCGTCACCGTTGATTATGGTTGCTTTCGGTAACATCTGCGAAAGCTCAACGCAGCGTTCCTGATTCTTCTCAACTACCGTTACTCCGATACCGCTTGCTATTAACTGAGATGATAGATAAAAGGCCGTCCTGCTTCCGCCGATAATCATAACCTGTTTTATCCTGTCCCTTACCAAACCGAGATTCTTTATGAGCTGAGACAGATATTTGCTACCTGCCGTAACATAAATGTTGTCATTTTCACGAAGTACGAAACTTCCGCTCGGAATATAAGCCTGCTTATCCCTCTCAACCGCACATACCAAAACCTTGACCTTTACAAGTTCATATAGTTTTGACAGAGGTTGATCGCACAATACGGAACTACCGGAGATCTTTATTTCAACTATCTCAACCTTTCCGTTGGCAAATCTGTCCCTCTTTAAAAATGAGGGAAATTGAAGTATGCTCGCTATCTCCCTTGATGCGACCATCTCGGGACTGAAAGTCATTGACAGTCCCATTTCATCCTGCATAAAGCTCAATTGCTTTGAATACTGTGGGTCTCGCACCCTTGCAATGGTGTGAATATTGCTCATCTTACTTGCCATTATGCAGCAGAGTATGTTTATTTCATCACTGCTTGTGGCTGCAATAAGCAATTGTGCGCTCTCTATTCCCGCTTCCTTTAATACCTCCATCGACGCACCGTTTCCCTGAATGGTCATAACATCAACGGACTGTTGGCAGGCTTCAAGTACCTTGGGATTACGGTCGATAACAACTATATCGTGCCCGTCTTTTGCCAATCGTTCGGTTAAACCGAAGCCTATCTTGCCGTCTCCTACGATAAGTATTTTCATCTTTTACTCCCTTCTGTTTGCATGTAATACAGTCCACATACTGCTTGCGTAATTATATCACTATAATTTTGTTTTGGCGATAACAGGAAAAAATATAAAACCATCGGCTTAAAGCCAATGGTTTTGACAATCATTTTATTCGGATACCGCACGTTCATCGCCCATAAAGAACACAGCGACCGTGCCCGGACCGCAATGTGAAGCAATACTTGTGCCTATATCAAAGATGCGAACATCTTCTTCCGTAAGACGTGTGAAACGCTCAAGCAGAGCAGCCTTTGTCTTTTCTGCTTCGGCAATGCAATTGGAGTGACAAATAAAGCATTTTTTATCGTACTGCGTACCGTTATCGCAATGCTCCTGCATCGTATCCAGTGTGCGCATGATTGCGTTGCGTTTGCCGCGAACCTTATCATAGGCGATAATTCTGCCGGCATAGTCCAATCGCATTATGGGGCATATCCCAAGAACGGTGGCAAGCATTGCAGTAGCACCTGACATACGTCCGCTTCTGCGGTAATGCTTCAGTTCGGTCGAGAAGAACTGGTGATGAATGTTGTGACAATGTGCATTTAACCATTCAACGGTTTCTTCTACGCTCTTTCCTTCGTCACGTAGATCGGCAGCATAGTCAACCAACATGCCATATCCCGAACTGCTGCAAAAACTATCAACAACCGTTATTTTACGGTCGGGGTTTTTGCTCATAAGCTCATTTGCAGCATTAACGGCGTTATTTACCGATGGCGTCATTCCCGAACCCAACGCAATGTGAACTATGGGTAAATCGGTCTTTTTCAGTAATTCCTCAAAATATTCGAGGTATTTCATCTCGGTAAGCATACTGGTTGTCGGCAGCTTACCTGCATTTATAAAATCATAAAACCTCGGTAGTGCCGTCGGGTCGCGAAGCATATCGTCGGTGTACACCACTCCGTCAACAGCGTAAGTATAGAACGCTACGGATATGTCACGGCTTTCTACATATCTATATGGCATATCAACAGTAGATTCACATGAAAGAAAATATTGGTTTTGCATTGTTATACATCCTTTCTACGTTGATCGCAGGCTATCTTTTTCCCCCGCCAAGCGAATTACGATTTAATTCATCGTTAATTATACAACATACGAAGCCGAAATTCAAGCATTATTCGTCGTCGATTTTATAAGTTCGAGGTGTTCCCTTGAAAAATATTGCCACTGTGCCGGGTCCGCAGTGGGAGGCCATTGTAGTTCCTATATCTACAATGGGCACATTTTCATCTTTCAACTGAGGAAAATGCTCCAAGAGTGTCTTTTTCATCAGCTCCGCATCTTCTAGACAGTCCGAGTGAGAGACATAGCAGATTTCATCATAGTTGGTGCCCTTGTTGCAACATTCCTCCATGTCCTTTGCCAAATGTCTCATTACACGTTTCTTGCCCTTTACTTTATCGTAAACATAGATTTTTCCTTCTCTGTCTACCCTCATGGTAGGGCAAATGCCAAGTACCGAAGCTATCATCGCTCCCGCTCCCGAAACTCTGCCGCTTCGGCGGAAGAACTTCATGTCCGTAGAGAAGAATAAATGCCTTATGCAAAGCTTATTTTCATTTAGCCATGACAGTGCTTCGTCTATGGTTTTACCTTCATCTCTAAGGTCGGCAACGTATTCGGCAAGAAGCCCCAAGCCTGTACCGCCGCAAAGGGAATCCACTACTTCGAGCCTTGCGCCGGGATATTTCTGCCTAATGGTATCGGCTGCGGCTACCGCCTTGTGTGCCGACGGCGTTAATCCCGAGCTGAAAGCAAGATGAAGTATCGGTAAGTCGGTTTCATTAATAAGACGTTCGAAATATTCTTCATATCTATGTTCGACTATCAATGAAGTTGTGGGGAGTTTGCCGTTGTAAACGGATGTGTAGAAGTGCTTAAGAGCCTCATCGCTGCGCCCCATGTTGTCCTCGTATTCCACGCCGTCTATGACGTAGCTGTAAAAAATAATGTGTATTTCACGTTTTTTCGTGTAGCTTTCAGGTAAGTCAAGAGTGGACTCACATGACAGCACGAAATTTTTTTTCATAGATTAATTCCTTTCACTTTATGGTTAAAGGAGTATCAGACGATAAATTCATCGATGTTTTATTCACCTGACCGATACCATTGTACACGATTTATTCATGGCGGGCAAGTTGATATTTGCACTTTATGCACAAAAGAACGATTATGTGGATGTAATTGTTCTGTTTTAAAAATTATTGTTGCATTCCTCCGCTTGCTATGGTAAAATATGAACATATAAGTGTGCCTTATCAAGAGTGACGGAGGGAACGGCCCGTTGATGTCACGGCAACCTGCGTTTGTGCAAGGTGCTAATTCCGTCGGTTTTTTATGAAATCGGAAGATGAGAGCAATGATTTTGTCAGTGCTCCGATGAGCACTGTTTTTATATGCAGCGAAAGGAAACAGTATGAATAATAAACGTTTATTTACTTCGGAATCGGTTACCGAAGGTCATCCGGACAAAGTCTGTGATAATATCGCCGATGCAGTGCTCGACGCTATGCTTTCCAACGACCCTCTTTCTCGTGTGGCTTGCGAGTGTTGTGCAACTACAGGTATGGTTATGGTCATGGGTGAGGTAACAACCAACTGCTATATCGATATTCCCAAGCTTGTACGTGATGTCGTGCTTGATATCGGTTACGATAAGCCCGAGTACGGTTTTGACGGTCATACGCTTGCCGTCATAAGTGCCATTAACGGTCAGTCCCCCGATATTGCCATGGGCGTTGATAAAAGTTTTGAGGCAAAGCAAGGAGATTCCGATGCCTATGATACAGGTGCCGGTGATCAGGGTATGATGTTCGGCTTCGCCTGTGACGAAACCGAAGACTTTATGCCTCTGCCTATAAGCCTGGCTCATAAACTTGCAAGACGCTTGACACAAGTGAGAAAGCAAGGGATATTGTCCTATCTGCGCCCCGACGGAAAAAGTCAGGTTACTGCCGAGTATGATGAGAACGATAAGCCGATAAGAATCGATACCGTTGTAATTTCAACTCAGCATGATCCCGATATCGATATGGATTCCTTGCGTGCCGATATAGTCGAACACGTAATTAAACCTGTAATCCCCGAAGAACTTATGGATTCTAATACACGTATCTTTGTAAATCCCACAGGCAGATTCGTTATAGGCGGTCCTCAGGGAGACTCGGGCTTAACAGGACGCAAGATTATCGTCGATACTTACGGCGGATACGGTCGTCACGGCGGCGGAAGTTTTTCGGGTAAAGACCCGACCAAGGTTGACAGATCCGCAGCCTATGCCGCACGTTATGTCGCTAAAAACCTTGTTGCACAGGGTTATGCAAAGAAATGTGAAATTCAAATCGCATATGCTATCGGTGTTGCTAAACCCGTATCCGTTCGTGTAGATACGTTCGGAACAGGCATTATGAGTGACTCGGAAATTGAAAAGATGGTTGTGAACAGCTTTGATTTCCGCCCCGCAGCTATCATTGAAAAGCTCCGACTCAGGCAGCCGATTTACAGAAAAACAGCTGCTTACGGTCATTTCGGTCGTAGCAATGAGGGCTTCCCGTGGGAACAGTGCGATCTAAAGTTTGTTAAATAAATATGTATTGATTATCGTAAAGTCAATTATTATGGAACGAGCATGGTTTTTCATGCTCGTTTTTTATAAATCGGAGAAAATTTAATACTGCCTTTTCTTTGTACTGCTTGTCACACTTGTACTGCCTAACTCATAATGTGTATAAACAGATAGATCAAGGAGGTATTTTAAATGGATCTTACCACAATCACCTGTGGCTGTCAGAACAATACGGTTGAGGAAGTCTCGTCCGTCACTGTACCTGCCGGAAGTGTCAGCGGTGGATTGTCGATTTGCGGTTTTGAAAGCAATGTCGGTACTCTACCCAAAATCAGCTTCCAAAACCAAACCTACACCGAAGGCTTTTGCCCAAACACCGCTTTGACATACGGAACTATGTTCCCGGAACTGTCAAATGTATACAAATAAGGAGGGCGTAATATGAATCAAAATGAACTGCTTAACGCTATATCGGAAATTCAATTTGTTTGCGTCGAATTGAATCTCTATATCGATACGCATCCCGATGATTCCGATGCTTTAGCGGATTATAATCGCTACTCGGAATTGCTTAAATCATTGATTATGGAATATGAAGAACAATATGAGCCTCTTATGGGCTTCGGTCATTCCGCCATTGAAAAGGGAAGTTGGGTCTATTCCGCTTGGCCTTGGGAAAATAAGTGAAAAGGGGGAATTGAATTATGTGGATTTATCAAAAAAGACTTGAGTTTCCGGTAAATATTACCACACCTGACCTGCGTATGGCAAAAGCTCTTTTTGCACAATACGGTGGCCCCGATAGCGAACTCGGAGCAGCCTGCCGCTACCTCACTCAAAGATTTTCAATGCCCGACGACAGAATCCGTGCAACCCTCAATGATATCGGAACAGAAGAACTGGCTCACTGGGAAATGCTTGGTACAATGATTCTTCAGTCGATTGACGGTGCAAGCATTGATGAACTGGAACAGGCAGGGCTTCTGGGTTATTACACTATGCATAATCACGGCGTGTTCCCCTGTGACCCCAACGGCGTTCCGTTTACCGCAGCATACATTGCTTGCACGGGCGATCCCATTACCGACATCAACGAGGATTTGGCTGCGGAACAAAAGGCACGAACAACATACGAGCATCTCATGAATATGACCGATAACGAACAGTACCTTGCTCCACTCCGCTTCCTCCGTGAACGTGAAATAGTCCATTATCAGCGTTTCGGTGAATGCCTTAATATCCTTCTGGAACTCTACCCCAATGGCGATCAAAATAAACTCGGAAGAAGAAGGTAAAAAACAGGCTGTCGCTTTGGCGAATAATAATTCGTAAAGTGGCAGCCCTCTTTCACACCATAGGTCTATCAAAATGGATTACGGCGTAATAGGTACCGTTATCG
>CAYPXV010000020.1:0-20243 GCA_964414925.1 uncultured Clostridium sp.
TTTTTCGGTATTCAGTTCTGTACTTTTGACAACAATACTACGCACTCCACGTGTTCGGTTTGTGGGAACATATCCACCGGTTGGACGGAGGTGACGGAGTAGCCGAGGGCACAGAGGAGTTTGCAGTCGCGGGCAAGGGTTGCGGGGTTGCAGGAGATATAGGCGATTTGAGGAACATTACTGTTTGCGATTGCTTCAATTGCGGAACGCTCGACGCCGGCACGGGGTGGGTCGAGTATGATGGCGGTAGGGTGCAAGTTTTTTTTCAGCAAAGTCGGGAGAAGTTTCTCAACAGCACCGCACTGAAATTCCGCATTTGTGATATTATTAAGCGAAGCGTTTAATTTAGCGTCGGAAATCGCAGAGGGAACAATTTCAATCCCTATTACCTTTTTAACGAATTTCGAAACGGTAAGGGAAATTGTACCTATACCACAGTATAAGTCAAAAACAGTATCGTTTTCGCCGAGGTTAAGCACATCGATTGCCTTAGAGTAAAGTTTCATCGTCTGTTCCGAGTTTACCTGAAGAAAGCTTAAAGGACTGACCGAAAAATTCAGAGTACCGAGAGAAACGTCCAGCGTTTCGGCGCCGTAAATAAGCTTGTTTTCGCTTCCGAGTATCTGAGAGGAAGGACTCCTATTGATGTTATGGATAAGCGATACCATATCGGGCAAGGCTGTTTTAAGCTTATGGGTCAATTCGTCGCAGTGGGGGAGTTTACCCGTTGTTACGACAACAACCATTGTTGCTTCTTCGGTGCAGCGAACAACGCCGTGGCGTAGGATACCTTTTTTTGACTTGATATCATAAGCGGAAACATCAAATTCGTTTGCCCAATCCTCTATAGCTTTCATAGCTTTAACTGCCTTCACGTCTTGAATAAGGCAGTTGTCAAGAGGAACAAGGCGGTGGGAACGTTTTTCAAAACAGCCGAACCTGACTCCCGAATCGGTATCGGCAAAGGAGAAAACAGCCTTGTTGCGGTAATGAAAAGGATGTTCCGCCGGCATTGTTTCGTTGACGTTTATTCCGCTGAAACCTCCGATACGCTCCAGTGCATCACAAACTATGCGTTTTTTTGCCGTAAGCTGGGACGGATAGGAAACATGTATCAGCGAGCACGCTCCGCATTCTCCGAAATAGGGGCATGAGGGAGCAACACGTTCGGGTGAAGGAGTGATGATTTCAATGAGTTTAGCTTGAGCAAACCTTTTCTGAATTGAAGTTATTTGTGCTAAAACCCGATCACCCGTGTACGTCAAAGGGACGAACACAGCCATGCCGTTGTAACGACCCAAGCCGTGTCCGTCTGAAGTTAAGGCTGATATATCCAGCTCTATAACAGAACCTATTGAAAGATCGATTGTATCCATTTTCAGGTGTTTATCGACATTGCTCTTCTTAAAATAAGCGAAGCATCATCCATGTTTACACTGCCGTTTTGGTTAAAGTCGGCAAGCCGGAGCTGTTCGTCCGAAAGTGAATCGACACCCATTGCATATCTAACGACTAACAGTGCATCGGAAATATTGATCGTTCCGTCCATGTTTACATCGCCCAACTCAAAATCGGTACTTCTCAAATATGAAACATTATCGATAAGAACGCAATCCGTTCCCGATGATGCGGAGTAGTCCTTTGAGTAAATCCATTCGAAATTGTAGCTGCCCGTACTCGGAGCGGTAAAGCTGTATTGAACCCAACCCGTCTCACCGCTTTGCTGTAGCAAAGTGGAGTTATTGACCTTGAAGATAAACTTATCATAGCCGTCCTCACTGGAGACAAGGTATTCAAAATTCAGCGTTTCACCCGACTCCATATTTAAGCTGAGGGATACACCGGAGCTTGCCGAATCGATTCCGGCTATGCTGCTTGAACCGACGAGTCTGCCGCCCACGGAAGCACCGATGAACGGATACTGCTGGGACTGCGTTGAAAAATGCAGCGTTCCGCCGGAAACGTTCATGGCAGTGTCCAAATCAATGCTTTCATAATCTTCAAGCCATTGCCTGTCAAGCCAGTCTATACGGCCGTCAAACCAGTTCATAAGCGTATTTACGCCGCTTGAAAAATCAGTTCCCCATCTTGAATCGTTACGGTCGGTGTTTTCGCTCAAATATGCCGCCTGCTCATTCATTAACGCACGCATCTGTACAATTAATGTGTTCCTGTAGGAGTTGTAGCGTTCTATGAGTGCATCATGAAATTCGGGGTAGTCGTCGTATAAATGGTCAAACCACGGACAGGAACTGTTTATTACCATAAAATCGGTAGTGCCCGTGCCCGAGGGACAGTCGTAATAATCGTTGTGCTGATAGTCGGCATTATCCCAGTTTGCATTTCCGTATGCAAGGTCAAAGTCCCACGGTGCTGTCATGTAGATATGGTCATCTTCACTTTTCTTTAGCATATAACAGCTTGTTTTAAGGTTGCCGTCAATGTTCTTGGTAAGCTCCTGAATTATGATGTAATCCATCCAGGATTCAATGTCCACATACTGCGTGTAGTTCTCGTCACCTATTCCCATTATGGAATTGTGAAGTTTTTGCATATGCTGTTCAAGATAGTCAAGCATTTGATCAAGCAGTGCGGAATCTTCGGGTTCGGGTTCTTTAAGTACAAAGTAATCCTTGCTCTGGTTTGCCCAATAAGGACAATTGAACCACTGATCCTCGGAAAAATCTATCTTGCCGTTAATATCCTTTTCAATAAGGTATGCACCTGTCAAGTCAGTCTCGTTTGCTTCATCATAATCGAGTTTATTGGATTCAAAAGCCACACGCTCGACAAGAGTATAAATACCGTTATATGCACCGTTGAGGTATACCTCGACAAATTCACACTTGGGTGTGTACTCGATTCCGCTAAGCGATGCTGCAATTTTATAAGTAACAAGATTGCGCATGAGACTTTCATCCGCATAGCCGGGCACTATGGCGTACTTCTTCGTCTTGGGAATATCCAGAAGTGACTGCTTTGATGAAAGCTTAATGGAATACGGTTTTTTGGGTTGTCCCCAGGATGTGTTGCCTCTTCCTTTTATAGAACCCGTACCCGAATAGTTTCCGCTTGTGAACTGCTTGGTTCCCATGGTAAGATTAAACTCGGCATCCACCCAGGCATCTTTCGTTACCGATGAAAAAGGAATACCGATATTAATTTCAAGCTTCGGTAAATCCTGCGCACTTGCATAAATGCCTATACCGAGAAAGTCATTGAGCGCAACGCTTTCGCCGTAAAGCGCATCAAATCTGAATGTAACGCTTGCGTCGTCGTTATAGGTAATGCTCGCCCTGTTTGTATTGTTCGGGAAGAAAACGGAGTATTGCTCGTTAAAGCTCCAGCCGTCTTCAAGGTTTATCGTGAAGGATAAGGATTTATTTTCCTTAAATGTCAATATCCCGTATTCAAGCTCGGCTGCGACCTGCATCTGTCCGCCGATAAGCTCTATACCGTCGGATAAAATTGGATCAAGGGTGTAGACTTCCGTCTCCGCCTTTGTCGGTAATGTCAATGTGCAAAACATCATCAGCAACGCAAGCAGTTGACAAACTAATCTTTTGTTCGTTTTCATTTTATTGTACCTCCGTAAAACCCAAAGCCGTTCTTGCCACAAGATTGGCATCGGCTGCGGTTATTTTTCCGTCTTTATTCATGTCCGCAAGAGTTGCTTGAATCTCGTCAAGCTCAATTGCACCCAGTGCTGCTCTTAAAGTCAAAACAGCGTCCGCAACGGTTATTTCGCCGTCATAGTTTACATCTCCGAGTTTATAGCCCCACTGCTCGTCAAGCCACTCTATCCTGCTTTCAAGCCAGGTTGATAACCGGTTGACTCCGCTTGTAAAGTTCTTTCCCCAAAGCTCATTTTCCCTATCGGTATTCGCACGAAGATATGCCGCCTGCTCCTTTATTAACCTTTGCATTGCGGGAATGAGAGTGGTTCTGTATTCGTTATACCTCTTTATAAGCTGTGAGCGAAACTCGGGATAATCGTAATACAATTTCTGAAACCACGGACAAGAACTGTTTATGGTCATAAAACCTTCAACCGTGTAACCCAAAGGACAATCGTAATAGTCGTTGTGTTCTTCCGAAGCGTTACTTCCGCCGTATACGCCGTATGCAAGGTCAAAATCCCATAATGCGGTCATGTAGATTTTGTCGTCCATGCTCTGCTTAATCATATAACAGCTTGTCTTTAAGTTGCCGTCAATGTTCTTTGAAAGTTCCTGAATTATTATGAAATCTATCCACGAGTCCACATCCACATATTGAGTGTAGCTTTCATCGCTTGTCCCCATGATAGAATCATGAAGCTTTTGCATATGCTGTTCAAGATATTGCTTCATATCGTGCAGCAATGACGAATCTTCGGGTTCGGGGGATTTAATGACAAAATAATCCCTGCTCTGATTTGCCCAGTAAGGACAGTTAAACCACTGATCCTCGCTGAAATTCAACTTCGCCGCACAATCCTTTTCGATAAGATAACCGCCGGTTATATCGTTCTCGTCCGCTTCCTCTATATCTATCTTGGTCTTTTCGATTGCTATGCGTTCGACCAAAAGGTAAATGCCGTGATATTCGCCGTTGAAATACACCTCGATAAATTCGCACTTGGGGGTGTATTCGATTCCGTTCAGCATTAACCCTGTCTTGTAAGTTATGTAATTCTTCATAAGGGAAGAATCATAAAAACTCGGAACTATGGCGTATTTTTTTGTTTTGGGAATGTCAAGCAGCGATTTCTTTTCGCTCAATTTGAGCGAATACGGCTTCTTATCCTGGAGCCATGAGCTGTTACCTCTGCCCTTTATAAAACCGTCACCTTCGTAATCTCCGCTTTCAAATTGTTTCGTTCCCATAGTCAGGGTGAAGGATGCTTCCACCCATTCGGATTTTCCGACGTCCTCAATGGGAATTTGAGTCGTAACATCAAGCTTCGGTAATTCCTGTGCCGTCGCATTGACGCAAACGGAATTAAAGTCCTCCTCCAAAACGGATTCGCCTTCAACGGCATTGAAGGTAAAGGTCACGCTTGAATCTTCGTTTGTTACAATGCTCACTCGGTTGGAATTATTCGGGAAAAAGGTTGAGTAAGTCCTGTTAAAACTCCACCCCTCCGAATAATAACAGCGGAATATGAGCTGCTTCGTTTGCAAAAAGGTTATGACTCCTTCACTGCTAACAGCCGAAACACTCATATCAATTTCGTCAATCGTAATCCCATCCGAAAGGTAGGGGGTCAATGTAAAAACATTTTCGCTGAATATTGCACCGATACTTCCGAAACCGGACAGACACAGTATCAGTGACAATATAAAGCAACAAGCTTTTGAATACAGTTTTCGCATTATGTGCCTCCGCAAATTTAGTTGCTATATTATACCACATGAAAAGTTTACACGCAATACATACGGCAAAAAAACGATAATAAAAATATAATCGAATTAAATAATAAAACCCTTTTATTTTAAAAAACAATGTGCTATAATTTCATCTGATGAATCATGCGTTTGGCATGAAAAAGATAATTAAGGAGAATAAAAATGCCCGTAAATCTTAAGGGACGTTCCCTGCTTACACTTAAAGACTATACCCCCGACGAAATTCGCTATCTGCTCAACCTTTCGGCAGATTTGAAGGCAAAAAAACGCGCAGGCATTCGCGGTAATTTGCTTGAAGGAAAGAATATCGTCCTTCTTTTCGAAAAAACCTCAACCCGTACCCGTTGTGCATTCGAAGTTGCAGCACTTGACGAAGGCGCACATGTAACCTTCCTTTCCAACAGCCAGATGGGTAAAAAGGAATCTCTTGAAGACACCGCAAAGGTTTTGGGTCGTTTCTATGACGGTATCGAATTCCGCGGTTTCAAACAGGAAACCGTTGAACTGCTCGCAAAGCATGCAGGTGTTCCCGTTTGGAACGGTCTTACCGACTTGTATCATCCCACCCAGGTTTTGGCAGACTGCCTCACCATCATGGAAAATATCTCCAAGCCCCTTAACAAGGTTAAGCTCGTTTATGTAGGTGATGCTCGCAATAACATGGGTAACTCTCTTATGATTATCTCCGCAAAGCTCGGTATGCACTTTGTAGGTATCGCTCCCAAAGCTCTGTTCCCCGAAGAAGGTCTCGTAAACGAAATGCGCGAACTTGCAAAGGTTACAGGTGCTAAGATCGAGTTCTCCGAAGATATCGCAGCCGTTGACGGTGCAGACGCTATCTACACCGACGTTTGGGTTTCCATGGGTGAAGAAGATCAGTTCGAAGAGCGTATTAAGCTTCTGACTCCCTACCGTGTAACCATGGACATGATGCGCATGACAAACAACCCCGACTGCATCTTCCTGCATTGCCTGCCCAGCTTCCATGACCTGGAAACCGCTGTAGGTCGTGAGATCTACGAGAAGTACGGCGTTGCCGAACAGGAAGTTACCGACGAAGTATTCCGCGCTCCCTGCTCCAAGGTATTTGATGAGGCCGAAAACCGTATGCACACCATCAAAGCTATCATGGTTGCTACTGCCGGCAGATAATCAAGGTATAATAAGACTACGTTTAAATATGACTGTCGGCTTGTTCGACAGTCATATTTTAAGCTTAAAAGTCAATAATCTTTTTGAAGTGACGGCATATTTGCCTGAAAGGAGAAAAATGCCCATAGCAGGAATAGAACAGCCTGAAATAATTCAAATCGACGAAAAACTGCGACTGCGTAAATTCGATGATAATTTCGAATTTGCATTCATATGGTATCAGGATGAGCAAACCAACTACATGATGGACGGAAAAAGAGGGGTCTATGATTGGGATCAGCTTTCGAGAATGTACCACTACCTACAAAATAAAGGTGAGGTGTACTTCATTGAAGTGACTGAAAACGAAACCTATGTGCCTATCGGAGATGTGACTTTTTGGCAGGGCGATATGCCGATTGTTATAGGCAAAAAGGAATATCGGGGCAGGGGTATAGGAAAAAAGGTCATATCAGCACTCGTTGAACGAGGTAAGAACCTCGGATTTGATTATGTCGGCGTCGGTGAGATTTATGACTGGAACGAACAATCCCGTCGCTGCTTTGAAAGTGTCGGCTTTCGTGCATATGAAAAGACGGAGAAAGGAAGCAGATACAGACTCACTTTTAATACTTTGAAATCGTTGTGATTTTCGTTTCGGCGAAAATTACGGCGGTTTTATTTTTTGCGTTATAAATCGATATGAACGGGGTTTTTGAAAAAATGTCGAATACAGCCGTAACCTGCGCCCTGCTTGCAAGCGGGATTAAAATGGGGCGTACAAGGTCTTATCTTCCTATTTAAAATTAACAAGACTTGCAAATAGGACGGTTTTATGGTATAATCAATAAGGCGGAAAATGTGAAAAAAGATGTGTCGCCGCAATTGCCCGAGAGGAGTAAAACAATGCTTATCAAGCGTATTCGTTTAAACGGTTTTCGTAGTTACGAAGAATTGATAATGGAACCGACGGACGGGTTGAATGTCATAGTCGGACCCAATGCGGCAGGTAAAACGAATATTCTTGAGGCTGTATTTTTTTCCGCTCTGGGAAGAAGTCACAGGACGAGTCGTGATGCGGAGCTTATAAACAGAAGGTTTCACGGTTCGTATATTGGCATTGAATTGAAAAGTCAAGTCGGTCATCGAACGATAGAAATCAAGCTTAAAGAGAACGAACATAAGGCGATAAAGGTGGACGGTTGTAAGCTTACAAGGATGGGCGAGCTGATGGGTGTATTGAATACGGTCATGTTTTCACCGGAAGATTTGTCCATAGTAAAAAGTTCTCCGCAGGAGCGCAGACGCTTTATGGATATGGAGCTGTGCCAGCTAAGACCGACTTATTTTTATCGCCTACAGCAATATAACGTAGCACTTAAACAGCGTTCGGGTTTGATGAAGGATGCTTTTTCGCATATGCCCGATGAAATACTGCTTGACTCCTGGAACGAAAAACTTGCAAAGCTCGGCGGCGATGTCATGAGCGCAAGGAGTGCTTTCATGGAAAAGCTCGGTGATATTGCAAGCGAACTTCACGGCAGAATAACGGACGATAATGAGCAGTTACACGTTTATTATAAGCCTAATGTTGCATTTGATGAGATGCCGTCGGAAAAGCTGTACTCCGCACTTAAATCGAGCCGTGATGACGATATCAGACGGGGCTTTACGACAAGAGGTCCTCATAGGGACGATATAGGAATAAAACTCAACGGCGATGAAGTCAAGTCATTCTGCTCTCAGGGGCAGCAGAGAACCGCCGCCTTGAGCCTTAAATTGAGCGAATTGGCACTTATGCGCAATGAAAAGGGTGAATACCCCGTGCTGCTGCTTGACGATGTATTGAGCGAACTTGATACCGACAGACAACGTGCGCTGCTTTCAAATGCATTCAATTGTCAATGCTTTTTGACGACAACATCGATTGACGGCTTGGAGGATTTACCGAACATGAGTGCCTATGAGTGCTATGACGGTAAACTTACAAGAATCATATAAACCATTTGATTATTGAAAGGGAAAGGGAGAAGATTATGGAAAACAATTATGATGCTTCGCAAATACAGGTACTGGAGGGCTTGGAGGCGGTACGCCGCCGTCCGGGAATGTATATCGGCTCTACGGACGCAAGAGGATTGCATCATCTGGTTTATGAGATAGTGGATAATGCCATAGACGAAGCGATGGCGGGTTATTGTACCCACATAAGCGTTTATATTCACCTCGACAATTCAATAACCGTTATAGACAACGGCAGAGGTATTCCGGTTGACATTCATCCAAAAACAGGAAAATCTGCTCTTGAAGTGGCATTGACCATGCTTCATGCCGGCGGCAAGTTCGGCGGCAGCGGATATAAGATGTCCGGAGGTCTGCACGGAGTGGGACTTTCGGTAGTAAATGCCTTGAGTGATGAGCTTACCGCACAGGTAAAACGCGACGGCAAGATTTATCGCCAGGTTTGCCAAAAGGGCAATAAGATAACGGAGGTTGAAGTGATAGGAATGTGCGAGCCGACGGAACACGGTACAAGCATTACCTTTGCCCCCGACAGCTCCATATTCGATGAGGTTGATTATGATTACGATACGCTCACAAGAAGACTTAAAGAGCTTGCATTTTTGAATGCGGGAGTCAGCATAACCGTCATCGATGAAAGGGGCGAAACCGACAGAACCGATACCTTCCATTATGAAGGCGGTATAATCGAATATGTTTCGTATCTGAATAAGAATAAAGAAGTTCTTCATCCCGAACCCATCTACTTTTCACAGGAAAAAGTTGTGGACGAGAAAAACAGTGCAAGCGTAGAAATCGCAATGCAGTATAACGACGGTTATAACGAAAACATATTCACTTACGCAAATAACATAAATACCATAGAGGGCGGAAGTCACCTTGCAGGCTTCAAAAGTGCATTGACCCGTGTGGTAAACGATTATGCAAGAAAATTTAAAATTCTAAAAGACAGCGATGCAAACCTTTCGGGCGAGGATGCAAGAGAGGGACTTTGCGCAATAGTAAGCGTTAAGCTTACCGAACCTCAATTCGAAGGTCAGACGAAAACAAAGCTCGGCAATGCGTACATAAGGAACATGGTTGACAGTGCGGTTTATGCAGGGCTTATGCAGTACCTTGAGGAACATCCTTCCCAGGCAAAACTTGTTATTGAAAAGTGTCTCAGTGCAAGCAGAGCCAGAGAGGCTGCGAGAAAGGCAAGAGAACTTACAAGAAGGAAATCGGTTCTTGACAGTGCCGCACTTCCCGGTAAGCTTGCGGACTGCTCGGAAAAAGACCCGGTTAAATGCGAACTGTTCATCGTTGAGGGCGACAGTGCGGGCGGTTCGGCAAAGGAAGGTCGAGACCGTAATTTCCAGGCAATACTGCCGCTAAGAGGAAAGATTCTTAACGTTGAGAAAACAAGGCTCGATAAGGTTCTGGGCAACGACGAAATCAAATGTATGATAACGGCATTCGGTGCAGGCATTGACGACGAGTTTGAAGAAAGCAAGCTCAGATATCATAAGATTATCTGTATGACCGATGCCGATGTAGACGGAAGCCATATAAGAACGCTGCTTTTAACATTCTTCTACAGACATATGCGTCCCATGATAGAAAAAGGCTACGTGTACATAGCACAGCCTCCGCTCTATCTCATAAAAAAGGGAAGCATGGAGAAATATGTGTATTCGGACGAGGAACTCAGCTTAACCCTTGACGAAATAGGCAGAGATAAGATTGTGGTTCAGCGTTATAAAGGTCTTGGTGAAATGAATCCGGAACAGCTGTGGGATACGACTATGGACCCGGAAAAGCGTATAATGCTCAAAGTAACCATGGACGATGCAATGCTTGCCGATGAGGTGTTCACACTGCTTATGGGCGATAAGGTTGAACCCAGACGTAAGTTTATAGAGGAAAACAGCAAGATGGTTGCAGACCTTGACATCTAACCCGAGAGGAAAGCAAAATGGACGAAAATAATAATAACAAAAACTTTGAAAATGCCCCGCGCAGTAAGGCTGCAAACCTTGAAATGCTGGGAACAAACGAACTCCCGACCGATATAGAGGGAGGAAAGGTACTACCTATTAATCTGGTGGGCGAGATGAAGCGCAGCTTTATTTCATACGCCATGGCGGTAATCATAAGCCGTGCGCTGCCCGATGTCAGGGACGGATTAAAACCCGTACACAGACGTATCCTTTATTCCATGGATGAGCTTTCCTTGCAGCCCGATAAGCCCTTCAGAAAATGCGCAAGGTTGGTCGGTGACGTTCTGGGTAAATATCATCCCCACGGAGATACTGCCGTTTATGATGCAACGGTAAGACTTGCACAGCCTTTCTCAACCAGATATCCGCTGGTTGAAGGTCACGGTAACTTCGGAAGCGTTGACGGCGACCCTGCTGCTGCAATGCGTTATACGGAAGCCAGAATGAGCAAGCTCTCAATGGAAATGCTCAGAGACCTCGAAAAGAATACGGTTGACTTCTATCCGAACTTCGATGAAACCTTGATGCAGCCTGCCGTTCTTCCGGCAAGATACCCGAACCTTCTTGTCAACGGTTCAAACGGTATCGCAGTCGGTATGGCGACAAATATTCCGCCGCATAACTTGGGCGAAACCATCGATGCTTTTGTTGCGATGATAGACAATCCCAACATTACAATCGATGAGCTTATGAACTATATCCCCGGTCCCGACTTCCCCACGGGCGGCGTTATCATGGGCGATACGGGCATTCGTCATGCGTATTTCACAGGCAGAGGTAAAATCCTTGTCCGTGCAAAATCCGAAATAGAACAGTATAAAGCCGATAGGGCAAGAATAATCATTACCGAGATTCCCTATCAGGTAAACAAAGCCAGATTGGTAGAAAAGATTGCCGAACTTGTCCATGATAAAAAGGTCGAGGGCATTTCGGATCTTCGTGACGAAAGCTCCAGAAAGGGTATGCGTATCGTCATTGAACTTAAAAAGGACGTCAATGCCAATGTCGTGCTTAATAACCTCTATAAACACACCCAGTTACAGGATACTTTCGGCGTAATAATGCTTGCACTTGTTGACGGCGAACCCAAAATCCTGAATCTGCGTGAGATGCTCTATTATTATCTGCTGCATCAAAAGGACGTTGTTACAAGAAGAACGCAGTTTGAGCTTGATAAAGCAAGGGAAAGACTGCATATTCTCGAAGCACTCATGATTGCACTGGATAATATCGATGAGGTCATTGCCATTATTAAATCAAGTGCCAACGGTCAGCAGGCGAAAGAACGTCTCATTGAAAGATTCTCCTTCACCGAAAGACAGGCGCAGGCGATTCTCGATATGCGTCTGCAAAGACTTACGGGTCTTGAAAGAACAAAGCTTGAAGCGGAGTATTCCGAACTGAAGGCACAGGTTGAGTACCTTATGGGTATCCTTGCCGATGAAACAAAGCTCCTTGGTATTATCCGTGAGGAAGTGCTTGAAATTAAGCGTAAATACGCCGATGAGCGCAGAACTCAAATTACCAAAATCGTTGAAGATATCGATATGGATGATATCATTCAGGAAGAAACCATGGTAGTTACCTGCACGCATCACGGCTACATCAAGCGTATTGCCGAGGATACATATCGTTCCCAGCGTAGGGGCGGCGTAGGTGTTTCGGGTGGCGCAACACGTGATGAGGATTTCCTTGAGGATATTTTCGTAACCTCAACCCACTCCTATATCATGTTCTTTACCAATAAGGGAAGAGCATTCAGAATCAAGTGTTACTCGATTCCCGAAGCAAGCAGAACCGCAAAGGGAACGCCGATAGTAAATCTGTTGCAGCTCGGAACGGGCGAATTTGTTACCGCCGCATTCCCGATTTCGCCCGCAACCGAAAACGGCTACCTTGTGCTTTGCACTAAGAACGGCATAATCAAAAAGACTGCCATTTCCGAATTTGCCAATATACGCAAGGGCGGAATGATTGCCCAGAATTTGCGTGACGGTGACGAACTTATTTCCGTCGCTTTATCTCAGGGCGATGATGAATTTATTATCGGTACGGCAAACGGTATGAGCATAAGATTCAGCGAGGACGATGTTCGTGCCATGGGCAGAACCGCTGCCGGCGTTCGTGCCATTAAACTCGAAGACGATGACTGCGTCGTTGATATGTGCCCCGTAACCAAGGATTCCTGCGTTATCACCATTACCGAAAACGGTATGGGCAAGCGTACATCGGAGGATGCCTACAGGCTCCAGTCCCGTGCAGGCAAGGGTGTTATCGCCATGAATATTACCGAAAAAACAGGTAAACTCGTATGCCTGAAGGTTGTTGACGGTTCGGAAGACCTTATGCTCATAAGGGATGACGGTGTGGTTATCCGTATGCCTGTTGACAGCATCAGCATTATCTCAAGAAATACCCAGGGCGTAAAACTTATGCGTATTGAAGAAGGCAGACGTGTTGCAAGCGTTGCTCTTGCACCGAGAAGCCAGGAACAGCAAAACGACAACGTCCCCGAAAATACCGAGGAAACTCAGTCAGAACAGGATGCCGCACCTGCGGATGAATAATTAATATTACTGTCGCCTTAACGAATTTTGATTGAATTTTATAGGGCGACAGTTTTTGTAAATTTCGAATTTATCATAAAACGGAGGGAAAATATGGTAAAAATCCTTTTGGTCGAGGACGATAAAGGGATTGTCTCAAACCTTACGGACTTTTTAATGAAGGAACATTATGAAGTCTACAATGCTTCGGGACAGACAGGAGCATTACAGATGCTCGAAAATCAAAGGTTCGATCTGGTTTTGCTCGATATTTCTTTATCCGACGGTAACGGTTTTTCCGTTTGCTCTGCTATAAAATCAAACTACGATATCCCCGTGATTTTCCTTACGGCATCATCCGACGAATACAGCACCGTTACAGGCTTTGAGTTGGGTGCAAATGACTACATATCAAAGCCTTTCAGACCCAGAGAGCTTGTGACACGCATAAAAAATATCCTGCGACTGACAGGAGGTACGGGCTCGATTATCCGCATAAAAAATCTTGAAATCGACACGGTCAAAGGTACGGTGCATAAATGCGGAAAGGATTTGTCGCTGTCTGCTCTGGAATACAGACTTCTTCTCGTGTTTTTAAATAATCGAGGCATTATCATGTCAAGAACCCAATTGCTGGAAGCTATTTGGGACATTGCAGGCGAATTTGTAAATGATAATACGCTGACGGTCTATATTAAACGCTTGAGAGAAAAGATAGAGGATGACCCACAAAATCCTGCGATAATCAAAACAGTTCGGGGTTTGGGCTATAAGATAGAGGAATGATGAAGTTATTAAGAAACCCCGAAGTTAAATCCGCATTGCTGATAATGGGAATATTCTCGGTGGCGGCGGTCATTGCGGCATATGTTTGGAATATCGAATTCGGTTTATTCACACTCGGAATTTGCATTGTGTTTATAACCGTCTATTTGATTACAACACATAAACGCTATAGACGAATTTCGGATTTGGCATCCGATATTGACCATATTTTGCATGAGGATGAGCATATCGCCATAGACGAATATTCGGAGGGTGAACTGGGCATCTTGCAAAGCGAAATTGCCAAGATGACGGTGCGTTTGCGTGAGCAGCAGCAAAACTTGCAGAAGGAGAAAGTCTATCTTGCGAACTCCATTGCCGATATTTCGCATCAGATCAGAACTCCGCTTACGTCCGTAAACCTTCTGGTGTCCATGATTTCCGAACCCGATATAACGGAGGAAAACAGAAAAAAACTATCCCGTGATTTGTATCAATTGCTTTCACGTATAGACCGGCTGATAACAACCTTGCTCAAAATATCAAAGCTCGATACGGGAACGGTTGAATTTAAAAAGGAAAGAATACCGATTCGGGGATTAATAAATAAAGCAGTAAATCCACTGCTTGTGCCGTTGGAACTCAGAAATCAGACTCTTGAAATTAAGGCGGACGGAGAGGTTGAATGTGATGTGGCATGGACTTCGGAGGCTGTAATTAATATTGTTAAAAACTGTATGGAGCATACACCAAAAGACGGCAAAATAATAATTCTTGCGGAGGAAAACGCAATCTATTCGCAGATTACAATTTCTGATAACGGCAGCGGAATTTCAAAGGAAGACCTTCCGCATATCTTCGAACGATTTTATAAAGGGAAGGATTCGGATGACAAGGGCTTCGGTATAGGGCTTGCATTGTCACGCACTATAATAACCGCACAGAACGGAACGGTGAAAGCCGAAAACGGAAAAGAGGGCGGAGCGGTATTTACGATAAAATTTTATAAGGGAACCGTTTAAACACGGTTCTTTTTTGTTAAGTGACGTTTTTGTTATTTATCGGTCACTATCCTGTCACGTCACTGATGCATAATAGAATCGTAAAAACAAGAAAGGAAATAAACTTGATGGAAATATTGAAAGTAAGTAATCTTTGCAAAACCTACGGCAAAGGAGAAAATGAAGTAAAAGCACTGGATAACGTGTCTTTTTCGGTTGATAAGGGTGAGTTCGTTGCGATTATAGGTCCGTCGGGCTCGGGTAAGTCAACATTACTGCATATCCTCGGCGGTGTTGATAAACCCACAAGCGGCAAGGTCTATATGGACGGCTGTGATGTTTATGCGCAAAATGAAGAGCAGCTTGCGGTATTTCGCCGCCGCCGGGTGGGTCTTATTTATCAGTTCTACAACCTGATTCCCGTTTTGAACGTGACGGAAAATATGACGCTTCCCGTATTGATGGACGGACAGAAGGTGAATAAAGAACGCCTGAAGGAACTTTTGACAATATTGAAACTGAACGGCAGAGAGGAACATCTTCCCAACCAATTGTCTGGCGGTCAACAGCAGAGGGTATCCATAGGCAGAGCCTTGATGAACGCCCCGACAGTCGTGCTTGCGGATGAACCGACGGGAAATCTGGACTCGAAAAACAGTCAGGAGATAGTGGAACTGTTGAAAGTGTCCAATAAAAAATACGGGCAGACGCTTATAATTATCACGCATGATGAGAGCATCGCTTTGCAGGCGGACAGGATTCTTACCATTGAAGACGGTAAAATTACCGCAGATGAGGTGATTCGCAGATGAATATTTTCAATAAGGTGACTGTTCGGTCGTTAAAGAAAAATAAAGTTCGTACAATCGTGACGATTATAGGAATTATCCTTTCAACCGCCATGATTTGTGCGGTTACGACCTTCGTTTCCAGTATGCAAAATTATGCCTTGCAGTATGCGGTCTATAAGCTCGGTGACTGGCACGGAGCTGCCGAGAATGTAACCTTTCAAACGTATGAGGATATAGCGGCAAGCGGTGAAGTGAAGAACACCTCATACGCTCAATTGCTCGGTTATGCGCAGATAGGCAGCAGTAACGAGGATAAACCGTACTTATATGTAATGGGCGGAGACAGTGATAACTTCTTTTCAACCTTTCCGATACATATGACTTCGGGTGAATTTCCTCAAAACAGCGGTGAGATTATTTTGCCCGAACACCTTGAGTCAAACGGTGGGGTAGTACATGAACTCGGGGACAGAATTACGCTTGAACTCGGCGTGAGGATGTTTAACGGTGTGCTTCTCGGACAACAGGATGCGTACTGCGGCGGTGTCGAGGAAGAAAATATTGGTAGCGAAACGATAGAAGTACACGATAAAAGGGAATACACCGTTGTCGGATTTTACGAAAGATTGAATTACGAATTGGAGGGCTATTCCGCTCCGGGCTATACGGCATTCACGGTTGCCGATTCGGCATTTTGTGAAGATACGAGTTTTAATGTGTATTTTAAATTGACTGAACCGTCAAATATCTACAGCTTCATGAGCGCAATGGATCTGGGAGAAGAAGTCAACAGCGATGTATTGCTCTACTCGGGCGTTTCAAGATTCGATAATTTCAAGGTTATGCTTGTAGGTCTTGCCTCCATCGTTATAGCTCTTATAATGTTCGGCTCGATTTCACTTATTTATAATGCGTTCTCCATTTCGGTTTCGGAGCGAACAAAGCAGTTCGGTTTGCTATTATCCATCGGTGCAACGAAAAAACAATTGAGAAAGACGGTATTGTTTGAAGCAATTGCCGTAAGTGCGATAGGAATACCGATCGGAATTTTGGCAGGCATAGGCGGCATAGGTGTAACGCTTAAAATTATCGGCGGTATGTTCTTCTCCATGATGGGCGGAAGCTTTGACCTTCCCATGCGTATATGCGTTTCATATCAGTCAATCATAATCGCAGTTGCGGTTGCGCTTGTGACGGTGCTTATCTCGGCATGGATTCCTTCAAAAAGAGCGACAAAGGTTACCGCCGTTGAAGCCATCAGACAAAATTCCGATATCAAGGCGAATGGAAAAAAGCTTAAAACTCCAAAACTTACATATAAGCTTTTCGGTTTGCCCGGTGTCCTTGCAAATAAGTATTATAAAAGAAGCAGGAAGAAATACAGAACAACGGTTATAAGTCTTTTCATGAGCATTGTATTGTTCGTTTCCGCATCGGCATTTACAGGTTATTTGATGGAGTCTGTTACAGGCGGTTACTCGTCATATCAATACGATCTGATGTACTATGTTGAAGATCTTCAAAACCTTAACGGAAAAACATATGAGCAGGTGCTTGACCTGCTAAAGTCCGATACATCCGTAAATCGCAGTGCATTTGTCGCAAGATTTGCGTTTAGCGGTGTAATTTCCGATTCATACCTGACCGACAGGTTTAAACAGAGCCGAGAAACGGCAGGATATTCGGATGAAATGTACACCGAAAAGGGTAAGCAAACACAGATTTCAACATTCGTTTATTTCGTTGACGATGCGGAGTTTAACACCCTGCTTGACGAAAACGGCTTGAATAGGGACGAATTTGAAAATGCAAGTGCGCCCGTCGGTATAAGTCTGGACTATTCGGTTCAATTTGATCCTGTGAAGGAAAAGTATGTATCGATGAATACGCTCAAAGGTGATGAGTGTGAAATTACCCTTGCGGTAAATAAGGAGATAGAAGGCTATTATTACTGCGGATATGACCCCGATGCCACGCAGCCGAACTGTTATCGATATGAAAGCATTGATGATGAAAGTGACAGCATTTTGACGAGCTTTGAACAGTCTCATTTCTCTTTTACGGCAAGAACGGTTGAAAAGATTACAGACAACACTTTCTATACTTCTCAGTCTGCTCCCGTAGATTTGAAGCTTATCTACCCCGTCAGCGCAATGGAAAAAATGCTGCCCGCCGATGATGAGGCTCGCAAAGACTCGTATTACGGATTTTTCATGATGTCCGATGACCATGCGACAAGTCACGCTAATCTGTCCGATGTTCTGGCGCAGAACGGTCTAAACAAGGATTCGCTTGTAGACCAGGCGGAAAACGAAGAAATTAACAGAAACTTCGTTACGATAGTTCAGGTGTTCGCCTATGGATTTATCGTCCTTATTTCCCTGATTGCCGCAGCAAATGTTTTTAATACCATTTCGACGAATATAAGCTTGCGTCGCCGTGAATTTGCAATGCTGAAGTCCGTCGGTATGACTGCAAAAGGCTTTAACAAGATGATGAATTACGAATGTCTGCTTTACGGTTTCAGAGCTTTACTGAGCGGAATCCCCGCATCCGTCGGAATTACTTATCTTATCTACCGTGCGATAACGTCGGGTTATGAAACGAGTTTTCGCTTGCCGTGGTCGGCTATGGCAATTGCCGTTGTCAGCGTGTTTGCGGTCGTTTTCACCACAATGCTGTATTCAATGAGGAAAATCAAAAAGGATAATCCCATCGACGCACTCAAAAACGAAAACCTATAAGTCGATAAAACACATTTCAGGGCTGTTCGAATTTGTAACAGCCCTCTTTTTTACCTTCCGTCACTGTCTTGCGACAGAACCCCTCCGTCAAAAATCAAAGATTTTTGCCACCTCCCCTTTGCAAGAAAGGGGAGGCTATACGCTATGTAGAACATATTTGCCGGCATTACTGCGGCAAAATAAATATATTGAATAGAATTAACCCAAAAGCCTTGACTTTTATAGACGAGGTGCTTATAATGTAATCTTGTATTCTTATCGTTAAAATGAGATTCTTTCGGATTTTTGAGAAAGGATTCAATGAGGTAACGATAAAGGAAACATGAAATTTCATTAAAAACTGTTTCCGGTGATTGGAAATTGAGTACGAAGCACGGAGCGTAGCTGCGTTGCAAGAGGCAGTCGGAGCAGGGAAGATGTTCTCAATCCGAAGAAAGGATGGTCACAGTAAATGTTGCATGAAGTTAGAATGGGAAAGAAGGTTCGTCACAGCTTTGCCCATAACAAGGAGATTCTCGACATGCCGGATCTCATTGAGGTTCAGAAATCGTCATATCGCCAGTTTATAGAAAAGGGCTTAGGTGAGGCATTGGCGGATATTTCTCCCATCAGGGACTATTCGGGCAGATTCACGTTGGAATTTGTTGATTATTGGCTCGAAAAGGACAATGCCAAATACAGCGTTGCGGAGAGCAAGGAGCGAGACGCAAACTATGCTGCGCCGCTGAAGATAAAAGCACGTCTTATTAACAACGAAACCCATGAAATCAAAGAAAGTGATGTTTTCATGGGTATGTTCCCGCTTATGACAGAACAGGGAACGTTCATTATCAACGGTGCGGAAAGAGTTATAGTCAGTCAGCTCGTTCGTTCTCCCGGTGCATATTATTCCGAAACGGTTGATAAGGTCGGAAGAAGATTGTTCAGCTCTCAGGTTATCCCCAACAGAGGTGCATGGCTCGAATACGAAACCGACAGCAACGAAATCCTTTACGCTAAGGTTGACAGACAGAGAAAAATGCCCGCAACGGTACTCATGCGTGTTATCGGATACGGCACAAATGCAGAAATTCTCGATATGCTCGGCGAAGAAGAACGTTTGCTCAAGACTCTTGAAAAGGATGTGACAAAAGAACCCTCCGCAGCATTTCAGGAGATCTATAAGCGTCTGCGTCCCGGCGAACTCGAAAACGAGGAGAATGCAAGGTCATTGTTCAATTCTCTGTTCTTTGACAGAAGATACGACCTTGCAAGAGTCGGAAGATATAAATTCAATTATAAACTCAGCCTTGCCGCACGTATTGCGGGCTTTACCGCCGCAGAGCATGTTTTCGACCCGATGACGGGTGAACTTCTCATAGAAGAAGGCAAGATTATTACCGATGAAATTGCAAAGGATATCGAAAATGCGGGCGTTGTCGGCGTTTACGTTATCGCTCAGGAAAAGAGAATCCGTGTTGTCGGAAATCATTTCGTTGACGCAAGCAAATATCTCGATTTTGATCCGATGGAAGTCGGCATAAACGAACACGTTTATTACCCCGCACTTCGTGAACTGCTTGAGGCAAAGAAGGAAATGACCGATGAAGAATTTAAAGCTGCATTGAGAGAAAACCTCTATGCTTTGATCCCTCATCATATTATGCCTTCCGATATGGTTGCGTCAATCAGCTATTTGATTGGTCTTCCCTACGGTATAGGCAAATGCGACGACATCGACCACTTGGGCAACCGTCGTATCCGCTCGGTAGGTGAGCTGCTCCAGAATCAGATCAGAGTAGGTCTTACAAGGCTCGAAAGAGTTGTGCGTGAGCGCATGAGCATACTCGATGCAGATTCGGGCGGAATTGTACCGTTGAACCTGATAAATATTC